>JBIIUN010000015.1:0-25176 GCA_044339945.1 Kapaibacterium sp. (SeqCode) | reverse complement strand
GAGGCAAAAAGCCGCATGGCTGGGCCGGCCGGTGAAGGTGACCTCGTATTGCTGGACCGGTAACATCGGCGGCTACACCGGAACGATTGGTTCCGCCCCAGCCAACGGCCGGACCTACAAGACCACCGACTTCTTGGCGACCGATTGGCAGCTTTGGGAACAGAACGAGGCGGACCCGTTTTTCTTCAACGATGCGGG
The DNA here is from genome assembly GCA_044339945.1 of Kapaibacterium sp. (SeqCode). Classification (GTDB taxonomy): domain Bacteria; phylum Verrucomicrobiota; class Verrucomicrobiia; order Limisphaerales; family UBA9464; genus CAIWAH01. Next base: position 24,978 of record JBIIUN010000015.1, on the reverse strand, counting down.
GAACAACCCGGAATCGATTGGCGAAACTCTGTCGATGCGTCATTCCGGCGTGCCCAACAGCATCGGCCTGCCGTTTGCCAGCGCGAGGACGCTTCCAGGTGGAGCCGTTGTCGGCCGCTTTGGCGGCAGCGCGGATCTGGTTAAGTGGAACCGCTGCTTTGAATTAGTCAATCGGCGCATTCCTCCCCCGAACGATTTGCTCTGTGGCCCGCGCTATCGCCGCTAACTGAAACTGGATTGCCCATGACCAAGCTCGCAATCGTGCTGTTTGCCTCGCTGGCCGTCTGCTCGTTTTCCGGCTGCCGGAAACCGCCGGCCGAGGATACTAACGTCATCAAGGCGGCAGAAAGCCAACCCGGCGCCGCCGAGGTCATGGCCGCCGTCAACAAGAAGGACTTTGACGGTGTGCTCGCCGCCTTGAACAAGGTGCAGGAAAAGGTGACGACCGACGAACAGAACGTGCAGTTCCTGCTGCTCGCGCGGCAGGCCCGGGAAAAGATCTCAGAGATCGCCCCCAATGACCCCAAGGCAATGGAAGTTGTGGCTGCCCTGCGGTCCATGGTAACGGGCCGATAAGGACTCGGTGTTTCTCCAAGGCGCCCATGTGAATGGGCGCCTTTTTCTTTGGACTGAGAGTCGTCCGCGGACGGCATTCCGCGGTTGGATTACTCCCGCAGTCGCATGGGTCGGTGGTCGCGAAGCCTGAGAACTGGCGCGAGTTGTTCTTCCAAACTGCCGCCGGTGGATTGAACGACGACGGTCGAAGGCAAAGAGCCCGCCACCGTCCCATTCGTGGCCAAATGGGTCCGCCACCGGTCCAACAATCCGTTGGACACCGGGGGACGAGAGTCCGGTTCGGGGACAAAATCATAGCCATTGGGCACAGGCAGGCCGGATTTGCGCAGTGAGCGTTCCGCCTGGCAGCGAATGGCGGCGTAAGGATCGTCCAGCAATGCGCCCAGCATCGGAGCGAGCCATCCCTTGGCGGACGCTTCCAATGCGGGCTGCCAGCCCCAATGCCACGCGATCAAGGCTCGTTGTCCGGCGTCGCCGGCCAAACCGAGCCGGACGGATTCCGCCCAATCGCGCTGGGGTGGGCTGAGTTCCGGGACCGGATGCCGGAACCAAGCGGCGAGCTGGTTTGCGGTCCATTCCAACGATTTTTCCAAGTGGCAGAGATTGCACGCATTGGGGCGGCCGGTGGCCAGTTGGTCCGCCACCCGCGGGTTGCTGATCTGATGGCTGCGGATGGCAGAGAGGACCCCGTAAGTGGTGTGCGGCATGTGGCAGTTGTAGCACTCGCTGCCGGAAGACTCCGCAAGGTGGTGGGTGTGTTGCCGCAATTGGGCCGGCTCCTTGAATTTCGCGTGGCATTGCAGACAGGCTTCGTTGCCAGTCCGGTTCTTCGCCAGCAGATCGTTGGGCTCGCTCTCGTGCAGGGAATGGCAGGAAAGACACGAAAACTTGCCGCCTTGGAAACACGGCGACTGCGCGACGCTGTTGTATTCGCGACCGCTTACCCGGCCCATGCCGTCGCTCCAGAAGAAGTCGTCGAGCACCGCGGGATTCTTCGCGAGGTATTCCTTGAGCCCTGGGGTAGATGCGGCCTTCGCGGGCTGAATCAGGGGCGTGGTGGCTTCCAGATCGTCGCCGGGGCGGTAGCGGAAGCCGCTTCCGCGCCAGGGTTCACCTCGATCCATCCACTTCATCGAATGGCAAAAGCCGCAGATCTCGGAGGAGCGTTTGGCGTCCAGGCGCTCGGGCTGGATGATCTCCTGCCGGAGCGTCGCGAGATCGGGTTTGGCGGCCCCCGGACCAGCGGATTTGCGGGCCGCGACATGGCGTTCGCCGGGCCCGTGGCACGCCTCGCAGGAGATGCCCAATTCCGCCGCACGGCTGTCCATCACGTGGCGTGCGGTGTCCACGCGCGGTTCGATAGCGGTGGAATGGCAACGGCTACAGGTCACGTTCCAAATTTCCGACTGATGCTGGAAGCCGGGCGGCCGAATAAAGGTCGTATTCCGTGGCACCCAGCGGGCTTCCGGAATCAGCCAGGTGAACGGGAACCCAATCTGAGTGTTGCCGTCGCCCCCAGGGACCCAGAACACCTGCATGTGGTGGGAACCGGTCACGAGGCTCACCCGGGTGTCCATCGCCGCTGGCGGCGCGTCGGAGGACGCCGCGGGATCGATTCGTTCCATCCGCACCCGCAGTTCCTCGTCCTGCTTCGACAGGAGGAAGCGGATTCCGTTGTTGGTCAGCGTCTGGTTGTCGAAGTTCGCCTGCACGGTCGCGGGGCTGGCGAACTGGGTCATCGTCCGATGATACGTCCGGTGCCAACTGCCGAACTGGTCTTCGTGACACGCTTTGCACGCGGCCGAACCGACGTAGCCGGCGGGGCCGCCCTCGCGCAGGAGCATCGTCTGGAATTCGTCCGTCGCCGGTTCCGTAGCGGCGATCGCGTTGGTCGGCGCGGCGGACGGCTTCGTGGCGGACTCCGTCTCCCGGGAACAACCGGCGGACAACGCCAGCCAGGCGCTCACGGTCAGCAATAGCAATGCGGCGCGGGACACGCCGTATTGATGCGCCGAACCCGTGCCCGAGGCAACCGCGCGGCTTGCGTCCGACAGGCCGCATCTGCGACCACATCACCGCTCCATGGACTCCGTGCAAATCCGGCGAATCGTTCTGGGCGTCACCCTGCTGAGCCTGCTTGGGGCGGCGCTGCTGCTGCGGTCCCGTCGCCCCCCGGCCGGCAGCCGTGAGCAGGCGCTCGTTAATGAATTTCTCCGGTTGGAGTCGGCGGAGACGGAATTCGTCCGACGCGAATGGTCGGCGGAACTCGACGCGGAAAAAGCCGAGGACCAAGTCACCCGGCTGTGGGACACCCTCAACCAGTCACCGGAGGCGTGGCCGGTCTTGGCCGGGCTGGCCGTGGAACGATTCCATCTGCCGAAACTGGAGGCCGTCGGCGACGCCGAGGCTGGGATTCGTTTCCAGCGATTCTGCGGTGACACGAATCGCACTGGGTCGGCGGGCGAGTGGCGCGACCAGTTGGGCACGTGGCGGCGCGAGGGGTGGAAACTGGCCCACTCCCACTGGCGGCTGCCGGGGCACGAACCGGCGACGAACGGTCGGCCGGCCTATTCGCGGGTGGAAGTCACGGCCCACCTGTCTCGCGAAGTTCCGCCGGAGCGACTCCAACTCGCCGCCCGGCTCCGCGTGCGCTGGGCGCCGGCAGAAGGTGGTGAGGCAACGCCTGCCGAGGTCTGGGTGGAATCGCTGGAAGTTGCCCGACGGTCCGGTCCTCCGCCGTTCCGCCCGTGGATCGAGGCGGACATTCCCGTGCCGCGTCACACGGTGTTCACCGATCCGCTGATCGTCGCCGACCTGGATGCCGATGGTTTCTCCGAGCTCCTGCTGGTGGGGGCCGGCCGGGTGTGGCGCAACCGGGCCGCGGGTGCGGAGCGCGCCTTCGAAGCCGAGGCGTTTCCCGGGCTGCCGCCGGAGCGCCTGTTTGCGGCCGCCTGGACGGATTCGGACCGCGACGGCCGCGGTGAACTGTGGTTGGGAAGTTCGGCCGGTCTGCTGGTCGGCGAAATGAATGCCGAGGGTAAACTTGCGGGCACTCCCCGTCTGGCGTGGGCGGCACCGCAGCCGCTGAAACACCCGCAGGTGCTCGCGCTGGCCGATGTCGACAGGGACGGCGACCTGGATGTTTGGCTCGCCCAATACAAGTTGCCGTATCAGGGCGGGCAGTTTCCCACGCCGTGGTTTGATGCCAACGATGGGTTCGCCAACTACTTGCTGCTGAACGACGGGACTGGGCAATTCCGCGACGCGACGACCGAATCCGGACTCGCGGCGAAGTCACGGCGGCGTTCCTACAGCGCCTCGTTCATCGACCTCGACGGCGATGGCGATGCCGACTTGGTCAATGTCAGCGACTTCGCGGGCGTGGATGTTTTCCTCAATGACGGCCGAGGACATTTCACCGACGTGACCGCCTCGCTCGGGGCGGCGCGCCACGCGTTTGGCATGGCCCACGCCCTCAACGACGTGAACCACGATGGGCGGCTGGACCTGCTGCTGTTGGGCATGGATTCCCCGGTCGCCGAACGCCTGAATGCCTTGGGCTTGGACCGCCCGTTGCCGGGCCGAGGCGTGGCGGGCATTTCGGTGCGGGCGGCGATGGTTCACGGCAACCGTTTGTTGCTCGGGGCCGCTGTCGGCCTCGGAGAAGCGGCCGGCGGGTTGGCGGAGTCCCTGCGCCGCACCGGCTGGACGTGGGGGTGCGCGTGGAGTGATTTCAACAACGACGGCGAACTGGACCTGGCGGTCGCCAACGGGCACGAGACGCTGGCCAGCACCCGGGACTACGAGCGCCAGTTCTGGCTCCACGACTGCTTCGTGGCCGGCTCCACCAACGCCCCGGTGCCGGACCTCTTCTTTCGCAATGCCGCGGGACGCCGTCGCGGGGAGCAGGCGAGCTACGGCGGGTGGCAGGCGAACCAGTTGCTGCTGTCCGCCGCCGGGGCAACGCCGCGCAATTTCGCCTGGTTGCTGGGCGTCGCCGAAACGGCCGACAGCCGGAATTTGGTCGCGGATGACTTCGATGGCGACGGCCGGCTTGATCTGGCCGTGACCACGTTTGAGCTGTTCCCGGCCAAACGGCAGCGGCTCCTCGTCTACCAGAATGAGCTGCCCGTCGGTGACCGAAATTGGATCGGGCTCCAACTGGGCTCCGCCGACTTGGGGGCGCGAGTTGTGGTGCGGACGGATCGCCGGGAACATGTTCGCTGGTCAGTCGTTGGCGACTCGTTTCGCTCCCAGCATCCGGCCCGCCTGCATTTTGGTTTGGGCGGCGAAGTTGCCCGTGAAGTTCAGATCATCCGGGCCGACGGACGGAAGTCGGTGTTGGCCAACCCGCGGATGAATGCCTGGCAACCCGTGCCGTAGCGACGGCACGTTGGCGGTTAGCCCAAGACTCGCTGGACTTCAGCCCAGACCTGCCGGGCGACGGACTCCACGTCGCCGGCAGCGTCGATGAGGCGCACCCGATCCGGTTCGGCGGCGGCCACGGCCCGATAGCCCGCTTCCACCCGTTGAAAGAAGGCCTCCTTCTCCGATTCGAAGCGGTCCTCGACCGGAGCGGTTTCGGCATTCCGTTGCCGCAGCCGGTGCAGCGCCTCGGCCCGCGGCAAGTGCAGGAGCAACGTCAGGTCCGGTCGAATTGCGCCGACCGCGAAATCAATTACGGAGCTGACGGCGGAGGCCGCGAGTTGACGCCCGGAAGCCTGATAAGCGGTGGTCGAATCGTAGAACCGGTCCGAGAGCACAATCTCGCCGGCGTCCAAGGCCGGGCGAATGACCTGCCGCACCAACTCGGCCCGGCTGGCATTCATCAGGAGCAATTCCGTTTCGGCGGCCATGCCGCGGCCGTCGGGGTCGTGCTTGAGCAGGTGGCGGATCTTTTCCCCCAAGGGCGTGCCGCCGGGCTCGCGGAGCACACGGACGGCGCGACCCAGCTCACGGAAGCGTTCGGCCAATCGCTGGATCTGCGTGCTTTTGCCGCAGGCCTCGCCGCCTTCGAAGGTGATGAACCGTCCGGTCGCCATCACTTGGCGGGCGGGGGCGTGAGCGCGGGGGCGGGCACCTTGGCCGGAATCGGCACCGCGGCGGCCGGCGCCTTCACGGGCTCCTTCTTGAAGTCGCCTTCGAGGTAGGCCACGAGGGAACCGATCTGTTCGTCGGTGAGGATGCCGCCGCGGTTCAGGGCAAAGGCCGGCATCAGGCTGCCTTCGCGGCCTTCGCTGATCCACTTGCTCCAATAGTTGGCATCCGTGGCCCGCTTGGGATCACGCAGCGTGGGCACCATCGAGGCGCGGTGTTCGGCGTCGTGGCAAACGCCGCACGCGGCGTCGAAGAGGACCTTGCCCGTCTTGCCGGTGGCGGGATGGACGTGGCAAGTCGCACAGTCGTTGCGGAACACGGCTTGGCGGTCGGCGGCGGCGACCTGGAGATTCTTGGTGCGATCGCCGGCGCGCATCACGGTCGGGTCGGGCGGTGGGGCGGTGCAACTTAGCGTCAGGATGAACGGCCCCGCGGTCGAGGCGATGGTCGCGGTCTTGGTGACCTTCCCGGACTTGCCGGTCATGTCCATGGTGAAGTCCACGACGCCGGAGGCGCCCGGGGCCAGCACCCAAGGCGTGCTGGGCAGCTTGCCGGCGGTGCAGCCGCAGCTCGTGTGCAGGCCGGAAATCGTCACGGTCTCCGTGGAGACATTGGTCAGCGAGAACTGGAAGATGCCTTTCTTCTCGCCCTGCTTGAGGTCCACCGACTTGCTGGTCGCGTCGAACTTGAGCGCGTTGGCATTGGGCTTCGTGACCGGCGCGATCGGGCCGCTTACGGGCACGTTCAGGGTGAAATTGGTCCCGGCGCGGGGCGTGGCGGCCGGGCGGGCGGGGAATGCCGGCGGCGCCGGTGGCACGGGCGGCGTGGGTGCCGGCGCTTGCGCCAGGGCCACCGCTGTTGAGCCCAGCAGGAAAAGCCGGTTCAGCCAGCCACCGAATCGCACACACGAGGTCATAATTCGGGAAGACAGTTAGCAGCGGCATCTGGTTTCGACGAGTGGTTTTTGGGGTGTCCAAACCCGGGGGGCGCACTGGCTCTGTGCTCCCGTGGAACCACCTAGCCCTGCTCGTGCCTCGCAGCGTAGGGGAGCCATAAGGGCGGCAGTGCCCAGATACGCCCGGCTCCGTCGCCTCCGGCCTTGCGTGCCGCGGGGCTTTTCGTCGCTAATCGCGACTGGCGATGGCGCTGCAAGATCTCACCCCCCAATTGCGGACCCGGCTCGGTCGCGTCGAACGGCTCGTCGGGCTGTTCCTGCTCGCCACCATCCTGCTCGCCGTCGTGGCGCTGGGTTTCTACATCCGCCACATCGCCAAGGCCCGCGGCTGGTTCACGGTCAAGGTGCCCTACTACACCATGATCGGGGACGCGACCGGCCTGCGCGTCGGGTCACCGGTCCTCATGAAGGGTTTCGTCGTCGGGGAAATCACGCGGGTGGACACGACGGACTGGAGCCCCTGGCACATCGAGAACAACTTCAACGTCTTCGTCGGGTTCATCGTGCGGCACCCGTATCACGGCTACATCTGGACCGACTCCAAGGTGAAGCTCGGGGCGGGCAGCTTCTTGGGCGACCGTTCGCTGGAGATCATCCGGGGCAGCACGGGTTTCAAGACGGTGATTGCCGACCCGGGGCAGCCGGCACTCATCCTGACCGAGAAATACGCCTGGAAGCCGGCTGAAACCAAAACCAACTACCTGACCGAAGCCGAAGCGCCGAACGGATATTACCTGACCGCCGACGAAGAACAGCCCCTGCCGGTCCGCCTCACCGAAATCGCCAATCAGGTCAATGACGCCCTGCCCGGCGTGTTCGCGATGACCAACCAGGTGAACATCGCGCTGGGCAACCTGACCAACATCACCGCCCAACTCGCCGGCACCATGCCCAAGGTGGACGGGGCGATTGCCGATGCGCGCCTGCTGATCGGTGACCTGCGGCCGGCGCTGCAAAAGCCCGGTGGACTCGGCGAACTGGTGTTGCCCACGAACCTCAACACCCAGATCACCCTGCTGGTCTCAAACCTGAATCCGGGCAGCGGCCCGCTGGCCATCACGCTCAGCAACGTCAACCAGCGGCTCAGCGACATCGGGCTAACGCTGACCAACGTGAACCATCAGCTCGGCCAGAATACCAACCTGCTGGCCGACGCCAACAAGCTGACCCGCGACGTCGGCTCGCTGGCTTCCAGCATCGAGACCCTGCTGCGCAAGCACTGGATCTTCCGCTCCGCCTTCAAGACCAACGAGGCGAAGCAGAAGTAGGAGCGGTCAACGCTCCAAGAGCCGGTCCGTCGCCATCCGGCTGACGACCGTTTCGGCGATCTCCGATTCGTAAGGACGGCCAATGAATGCCGCCTGCCCCTTCCAAACTTCCCGGAAGGGATAAAGCTCCGAGAGGACAAAGCCCATCGCCAGTTCGCGCACGGTCAGGTCGTTCGGACCGGGCCCGCCCGCCCATCTGACGAAGGCGGGTCCGATCCAAAGCTGGTGGCTCGGATGGTGGTCCGCGATGGCGGCGCGGACCTTCGCTTCGGTATCAACCTCCAGGCTGTCGAACGCGAGCGCCACGCTTGGAATGTCGTGGGCATCCAGACGCCGCTGAATCTCCGCCAGCAACCGATCCCCGAACGCAGTGCCGAGTGACCTGCTTCCCGGCCGTTGGGAATGGACCAGCAGCAGCTTGCGGACGGGCCAGACCAGCTTTTCCGCCCGATTGGTTTCCACCTTGGCGGGCAGGGAGCCGCAGCCGGCCAACATGCCGGCAGCGAGGGCGAGCAACAGCGCATGCGTTTTCATGGACGCGAGTGAGCGTGGTCTGGCGGACGGCGACATTCCAGGGCGACTCCGCCGGCGGCGGGCACGAACGGGGTGCGCTCGGCCCGCTCCGTTTTGGATCAGGTCCACTGGGAGACCCGATTCCCCGCCTTGTCGGTGAAGGCGCCCCACGCGAGCAGGAAGTGGTCGATGATCGCCCACAGGCCAAAGCCGCCGAACGTGAACAACTGCAGCAGGCCGGTGCCGATCTTGCCCACGTAGAAACGGTGGATGCCCAAGAACCCGACGAAGCTGTTCAGCAGGAAGGCCGGCAACAGCCGCTTGTCGCTGGCCGACGGTTCGTAATTCCAGCGGGTGATCGGCAGCCCGCGGTCGTCGCGGCACGCGCCGACGAGGATCAGGATCAGGTCAATCACCACCCACAGGCCGAAACCGCCCAGGGTCAGCAGTTGCAGCACGCCCAGGATCGGGCGCCGGGTGTAGAATCGATGCACCCCTAGGAAACCGAAGTAGAGCGCGAGGATGGCCACGCGGGGTGCATAGAATTCGCTGGCGGCGTTGGGGACAGGTTGTTGGTTCATGATTTTGGCGGCGCGATGTTCACCCGGAAAAACCGTCCGCGGCGCGTGGAAGTTTCACCCGGCATTCCAGCCCTTGGAATGCAAAAACCGCCGGGGCGCAGGCCCCGGCGGTTGGTTCGAAACTCGAAGTTTAGGACCCCGAACGTTCAGTAGGCCGCCTGGGCGCCCTTGATCGCGCGCTTCTGCATCCAGGGCATGAGCGCGCGGAGCTTGGCGCCGGTCTTCTCGATCGGGTGCTGTTCGCCTTTCTTGAGCAGCGCGTTGTATTTCTTGTAGCCGCCCTTGTATTCGGCGACCCACTCCTTGGCGAACTTGCCGGACTGGATGTCCTTCAGCGCGGCCTTCATGCGCTTCTTCACCGAGGCGTCCACGATCTTCGGGCCGACGCTCACGTCGCCCCACTTGGCGGTCTCGGAGATCGAGAAACGCATGCCGGCAATGCCGGCCTCGTTCATGAGGTCCACGATCAGCTTCAGCTCGTGGAGGCACTCGAAGTAGGCCATCTCAGGGGAGTAGCCGGCCTCGACCAGCGTCTCGAAGCCCGCCTGCACGAGCGCGCTCGCGCCGCCGCAGAGCACGGTCTGCTCGCCGAACAGGTCGGTCTCGGTCTCTTCCTTGAAGGTGGTCTCAATGACACCCGCGCGGGTGCCGCCGACGCCCTTGGCCCAGGCGAGGGCCGTCTTCTTGGCCTTCTTGGAAGCGTTCTGGTAGATCGCGATGAGCGCGGGCACGCCTTTGCCCTCGGTGAACTGGCGACGGACGATGTGGCCCGGGCCCTTAGGGGCGACGAGGATCACGTCCACATCCTTGGGCGGCACGATCGTCTTGTAGTGGATCGCGAAGCCGTGGCTGAAGAGGAGGGTCTTGCCCTTGGTCAGGTTGGGCGCGATGTCCTTCTCGTAGCAGGCGGGCTGCTTGGTGTCGGGCAGCGCCACGAAGATCACGTCGGCGCGCTTCACCGCCTCGGCGGTGGGCACGACCTCAAAGCCCTTCTCGCGGGCGACCGCGATGGACTTCGAGCCTTCGTAGAGGCCGATGATGACGTTGGCGCCGGACTCCTTGAGGTTCAGCGCGTGGGCGTGGCCCTGCGAGCCGAAGCCGAGGACCGCGAGGGTTTTGCCTTTGAAGACGCTCAGGTCGGCGTCCTTGTCGGTATAGACTTTTGCCATAACTAAGAGAGTTGGGAGTTAACCACGGAACGACACGGAGGGACACACATTACGCGGTGAACGCCAGCCGTGTCCCGTCGGGTTCATTCGCGGTATTGAAAATCAGGCTCGGGGCAGGGCGACGACACCCGTCCGGGTCAGGTCGAGGATGCCGAAGTCCTTCATCAGCGTGATGAACTTCTCGAGCTTCCCCTCGGCGCCGGTGATCTCGATGGTGAGGCTGCCGGGCTGCACGTCCACGACCTTGGCGCGGAAGAGCTCCGCCATCTGGCAGATCTCGGCGCGGTTCTGCGGCTCGGCCTTCACCTTCAGCAGCACCAGCTCGCGGTCAATGTAGTCGCCTTGGTGGTAGTCGATGACCTTCACGGTATCCACCAGCTTGTCGAGCTGCTTGACGATCTGCTCGACCGTGGCCTCGTCGCCGCGGGTCACGATGGTCATCCGCGAGAGCGTGGCGTCGTGGGTGGGGGCGACGTTGAGCGAGTCGATGTTGTAACCGCGGCCGGAAAAGAGGCCGGTGACGCGCGTGAGCACGCCGAACTTGTTTTCGACCAGGACCGAGATGGTGTGGCGCATGTTCTTTTTCTGGCGCGTGAGACGGTAGGGTTGATCTCGTTGGATCTTCCGGAACCCCGTCGCACGCATCGCTTGCTGCTCCCGGAAAATCAAAAGCCCGCGGTTGGGACCGCGGGCGATCCGGAAGCCAGTCAGACCACCCGGAGGCCACGTCAGTCCCGCACGGGCGGGACTACGCTTACTACGGGGAAATCTGCCGGAATCATCGGGCGCGGACGCTAAAGGAGCCTTCCGCCGGGTCAACGGGTTTTTCCGACTCCCGAATTCCTGCCCACGCGTCGGGGGCGCATGGCTGCGGAAAAATTCATGCTTTGCCCGGGGGCGGCGCTCGACCTCGCCGGGCGTTCCGGCGTAAGCCTACGCCCCATGCAAGGCACCCCGGCCCCGGCTTCCGGCCATCCGCGCGGACTCTACACGCTGTTCTTCACCGAGATGTGGGAGCGGCTGAGCTACTACGGCATGCGGGCGTTGCTCGTGCTGTTCATGGTGGACCAGGTGCAACGCGGCGGCCTCGGCCTCGATGACAAGACGGCCACCGCCATCTACGGGCTCTACACCGCGGGCGTTTACCTCGCGGCATTGCCCGGCGGCTGGATCGCCGACCGCCTGCTCGGCGCGCAACGCGCGGTGTGGCTCGGTGGCATCCTGATCGCCGTCGGACACTTCCTGCTGGCCGTGCCGAGCGCCTCGTTCTTCTTCGCCGGCCTGCTGTTCGTGGTGGCCGGCACCGGCCTGCTCAAGCCGAACATCAGCGCCCTCGTCGGGGCGCTATATCCCGAAGGTGGCGCCCGGCGCGATGCCGGGTTCACGGTCTTCTACATGGGCATCAACGTCGGGGCGGCGCTGGGGCCGCTGGTCTGTTCCGCCCTCGGCGAGAAGCTGAACTGGCACTACGGCTTCACGGCGGCCGGTCTCGGCATGGCGCTCGGGCTCGTGCAGTTCCGCCTCACGCGTCACCACCTCGGCTCGGCCGGAGCCCCGCCCGCCGACCGCGGCGCCGCCACGCGCCGGGATTGGACCGTGCTGTGGGCCGCGCTTGGCGTAGGCGCGGTGGTAACGGTCCTCGCCTTCGCGGGCATCCTGAAGCTGAACCCCGTCTGGCTCGCCCAGAACACCACCGTGGTGCTGGTCGGCTTGGCGGCGGCGTATTTCCTCTGGGCATTCCTCTTCGCCGGGCTGACCGCGACCGAGAAGGGCCGGCTGGCGGTGATTGTGCTCCTCTTCGTTTCGGCCGCGTTGTTCTGGGCGGGCTACGAACAGGCCGGTTCCTCCCTCAACCTCTTCGCCGAACGGCATACGGAGCGCCTGATCGGGGCGTTCAACTGGACGATCCCGACCGGCTGGTTCCAGACCTTGCCGGCGGTGTTTGTGATCGCGTTCGCGCCGGTCGCCGCGGCCGTCTGGCTGGCGCTCGGACGCCGCGGGCGCAATCCGTCCCTCGCGGTGAAGATGTCGCTCGGGCTGCTGCTGCTGGCGGCCGGATTCATCGTGGTGGCGCTGGCGGCGAAGCGGGCGTTGGCCCACGGACCGGTCTGGCCGTCGTGGCTGGTCCTGACGTATCTGCTGCACGTCCTCGGCGAACTTTGCGTGAGCCCGGTCGGCCTCAGTTCCGTAACCAAGCTCGCCCCGCCACGGCTCGTCGGCCAGATGATGGGCATCTGGTTCCTGGCGGCCTCCGTGGGCAACCTGATCGCGGGCCTCTTCGCCGGCGAAGTCACGGGCGACAACACGGCGGCGATGTCCGCGAAGTTCCTCCAGGTCGTCGGGGTGGTCGGCGTCACGGGCGTGCTCCTTTTGTTGCTGAACAAGCCGGTGAAACGCTGGATGGGCGGAGTGGAGTAGGGCCGGTTGGCCAGCCCGTTTCCCAGCCAGTCGGTAGCCGGGGCAAACCCAGGGTGGCATCACCCTGCGCCCGGGGTGGCCAAGGGCCCCCGATGCCCCGGGGTTGGCAGGGGCGGGTCCGGCCGATACGGTGCGGGCATGTCTTCCTGTTGCCGTTCCGCCGTGGCCGTCGCCGCCCTTGTTTTCGGTTGGGAATCCGCGACCGCGGACGGCTTGCGGTTCGAGCGTCTGTTCGGTCCGGAGGTGCCGACGGGCGACTACAAGCATCCCGCCAGCGTCACCGAGTTGGCGAATGGCGACCTGTTCGTCGCGTTCTTCAGCGGCAAGGGCGAATACAAGGACAACGCAGCCGCCGTGTTCGGCTCCCGGCGGAAGCTGGGCTCCAAACGGTGGTCCAAGCCGGAGAAGATCGCGGCGAACCCGTTCTATGCGCTGGGCAACGCAGTCCCGTGGCAGGCACCGGACGGCACGGTGTGGCTGTTCTACGTGACTCGCTACGGCGAGATTTGGGATACCTCGCGCATCACGGCGAAGATTTCCCGCGACGGCGCCCGCACGTGGTCGGAGTCCTTCGCGCTGACATTCGAGGCCGGCACCATGGTGCGGAACCGGCCCATTGTTCTGCCCGATGGCGATTACCTGCTGCCGGTTTACCACGAGGTGGGCGACGATCCGGAGTCGGTCAGCAAGGACTGCACCTCGTTCTTCCTGCGCTATCACCCGGCCACGGGCCTTTGGACCGAGTCGAATCGCGTCCGTTCCCGGCTCGGCAACATCCAGCCGGCGCCGGCGGTGATATCGGGCGATCACTTGGTGGCCTTCTGCCGACGGGGCGGCAATTACGACGGCCAACCGGACGGCTGGATGGTGCGGACCGAGTCCCATGACGGCGGTAAGACGTGGAGCCCGGGCGCGGACTCCGAATTCCCCAACCCGAACGCGGCGGTGGATTTCCTCCGGCTGCAAAGCGGGCATCACCTGTTGGTTTACAACCGCTCCTTCTCGGATCGCACCCCGCTGTCGGTCGCGCTCTCGACCGATGGCGCGAAGACGTTTCCGCACCGGCGCGACCTGATCGCCGAGCCCAAGGGCGATTACGGTTATCCGACGGCCATCCAGACCCGCGACGGCAAGATCCGGATCATCTACACCTCCGATGAGCGCACCGTGGTGCGTCAGGCGGTGTTCACGGAAGCCGACGTGATCGGCGCGAAACCCTGAGGTTCGTCCGCCTCGGCGGCCGCGATTCCGCCGAGGACCGGTTTCCTTGCTTGAATCTGAATTCAGGCGCGGTCATCTGCGGGCGCGAAAACATTCCCCGACCGATGAAAGCCCTCTCCTCCCTCACCCTCGGACTCGCCCTGGCGGCGGTCGAGGTCGCCCCGTTGGCCGACGACAAGGTGCCCTTCGCCGCCCGCCGGACGCTCGGCTTGAACCTGCTGTTCCACGCGCCGTTCGACGAGTCGGCCGACGCCACCTTTGCCAAGGGTGACAAACGGATCCACTGGGGACCGCAATGGGGCGCGCCGCGGGTCGTGCAGCCGGGCCTGCCGCCGGGCGGGGTGTCGCTGGCGTTCCAGCAGGGCCGCTACGGCAGCGCGCTGCGGTTTGACCGGCCGATCAAGGAAGTCGTCGCGTTCAAGGCGGCGGGCAACATGCCGTATCGGCAACGGAACTGGCAGGGCTCCGTGTCCTTCTGGCTGCGGGTCTCGCCCGACGAAGATCTGGAGCCCGGCTACTGCGACCCGATCCAGATCACGCCCAAGGCGTGGGACAACGCGGCGTTCTTCACCGAGTTCACGAAGGATGACAAACCGCGTGAGTTTCGTTTCGGCGCCTACGCCGACCCCGCCTGCTGGAATCCGCAGAAGCGCAAATGGGAGGACATGCCGCTGGCGGAAAAGCCACTCGTGCCGGTGCTGCGGCCGCCGTTCTCCCGCGACCGCTGGACCCACGTCGTGTTCACCTGGGAGAAATTCAACTCGGGCAAGCCCGACGGCGTGGCTCGGCTGTATGTGGACGGCGGTCTGAAGGGCGAACTGAGCCCGCGCGAGCAGACCTGGACGTGGAACATCGACGAGACCTTCGTGATGCTCGGCCTGAGCTACACCGGCTGGATGGACGACCTGGCCATCTTCGGAAAGGCGCTTTCGCTGAAGGAGGTTAATGCCCTGCGGAATCTGCCCAAGGGCGTCGCCGGCCTGCACGATTGAAGCCGCGGCCCGCGGTTCAACGTCCGGCCGCGAGGGCTTGCTCGTGCCAGCCGCCGCCCAACGCCTTGATGAGCTGGACGGTGGCGATGAGCCGTTGGCCGGCGAGCTGGGCGGTGGCCCGTTCAATCTGGAAGGCGATCCGGTTGGCATCCACCACTTCCAGGTAGCTGACGATGCCCGCGCGGTAGCGCTGGTCGGCGAGATCCGTCGCCCGGCGCGCGCTGGCGAGCGCCCGGTCCTGCGCCTCGGCCTGCTGCGCAAGGAAGCGGATCGCCGCGAGGCTGTTCTCCACGTCGCCAAACGCGACGAGCACCCGCTGGCGGTAGTTGGCAACGGATTCCTCGAAGGCCGCTTGCGTGTTCCGCAGCTTTGCGTGGTTGCGCGCGGTGGCGAAGATCGGGAGCGAAAGGCTCGGGCCGATGCTCCAGATGCGGCTGTCCCAGTTGAACAGGTTGTCCACCTCGCCGCTGAGATAGCCCGCCGAACCGGTCAGCCGCAGGACGGGGAAGAACGCGGCCTTGGCGACGCCGATCCGGGCGTTGGCGGAGGCGAGTTGGCGTTCCGCCTCCGCGACATCGGGCCGGCGTTCCAGCAAGTCGGCCGGCAAACCGGCGGGGATGACGGGCGGCTTCGGATTCCAGTTCAACTGCGCGTCGGCGAGGGCGGGAAACTTGAAGCCAGCCGGATTGGTCCCGACGAGGATTCCCAGGGCGTTTTCCAGTTCGGCGCGACTGCGGGCGAGGGCGGCCGCCTCGGCCTCGGCGGAGGCGAGTTCCGTTTCGGCGCGGACGACGTCCAGTTCGGTGCCGATGCCCCCTTCGAGGCGGTTCTTCACGAGGTCCACCTGTTCGCGGCGGAACCGCAGCGTGCCGGCCACGGCGGCGATCTCGGCATCAAGCGCCCGGAGCCGGAAATAGTTCTGCGCGAGATCGCCCTGCAACGTGAGCAGGACGTGGTGGAGCGAGGCGACGGAAGCCTGGGCGTCGGCCCGGGCGCCTTCGAAACCGCGGCGGACGCGGCCCCAGAGGTCCACCTCGTAGCTGAGGTCGAGCGGCACGCGGAAGGTGTTGAAAGTCATCGTGCCGAAGGCCGGGACTTGGTTCGGGGAGAACCGTTCGCGCCGCCAGCTTGGATCGAAATCAAGGTTCGGCAGGAATTCGCTGCGGCTCACGCGGGCGGCGGCCCGGGCCTGGTCCACCCGGGCGACGGCGGCCCGCAGCGGGGGGCTGTCCGCCTGCGCCCGTTGCTGGAGTTCGTTCAGCGCCGGCTCGTTGAAGACTTCCCACCAATTGCCCTTGGGCAGCGTGTCGAGTGGCCGGCCTTCCTTCCATTCGCCGAACTCAGCCGCCTTGTAGGCGGCCGGCGCGGCGTTGGTGGGACGAACGTAATCGGGCCCGACGGTGAGCGGGCCCGCGTCGGCGTTGAACGGCGTGGCGGCGCAGAGCAGGGCAATCAAACCGACGGCGGCGGTGACGACGCCATGGCCGGGCTTGGCGGCGGGAGCGGCGTTTGGTTTGGCGCTGCTCTTCATGAGCACGACGTAGAACACCGGCGTCAGGAACAGGCCGAACACCGTCACGCCGATCATCCCGGCGAACACGGCCACACCCATGGCCTGGCGCATTTCCGAGCCGGCGCCCTTCGCGACCACGAGCGGGAACACGCCCGCGATGAACGCGATCGACGTCATGAGGATCGGCCGGAGGCGCAACCGGCAGGCTTCCACGGCCGCGTCAAAGGCGGACGCGCCCTCGTCCTGGCGCGCCTTGGCGAACTCGACGATGAGGATCGCGTTCTTGCAGGCGAGGCCGACGAGCACGATCAACCCGATCTGGGTAAAGATGTTGTTGTCGCCCTTGCTGAGGTAGACGCCGGTGATCGCGAACAGCAGGCAGAGCGGCACCACGAGGATGATCGCGAGCGGGAGGCGGAAGCTCTCGTATTGCGCCGCGAGCACGAGGAACACGAGCAGGAGGCAGAGCGGATAGACATAGATCGCGCTGTTGCCGGACAGGATGCGTTGGTAGGTGAGCTCGGTCCACTCGTAGGCGAAGCCCTTGGGCAGCGATTCCTGGGCGAGCTTGGCCATCACCGCCTCGGCCTGGCCGGAGCTGAAGCCGGGGGCCGGGCCGCCGCTGAATTCCGCCGCGGGATATCCGTTGTAACGCTGCGCACGGTCGGGGCCGTAGGATTCCTTCACGGTGACCAGCGTGCCCAGCGGGACCATCTCGCCGTTGGCGTTGCGGGTCTTGAGCCGCGCGATGTTCTCCGCCTTCTCGCGGAACGGCGCGTCGGCCTGCGCGACCACCTGATAGGTGCGGCCGAACAGGTTGAAGTCGTTCACGTAGAGCGAGCCGAGGTAGATCTGCATCGTCTCGAACAGGTTCTGCAATGGCACGCCTTGGGTCTTCGCCTTCACGCGGTCGATCTCGGCGTCGAGTTGCGGCACGTTGACGGTGAAGGTCGAGTAGGTGTTGACCAGCCCGGGCGTCTGGAAGGCGCGGCCGGTCATCGCCTGGACCTGTTGATAGAGCGCGTCGTATCCGAGCCCCGCGCGGTCCTCCACATACATTTTGAAGCCGCCGACGGTGCCGAGGCCGTTCACTGCGGGCGGCATCACGGTGAGGATGAAGGCTTCCTGGATGCCGGCGAACTCGCGGTTCAGCGCCTCGGCGATGGCCGGACCGCTGAGCTCCGGCGTGGTGCGTTCCTCGAAGGGCTTGAGGCAGAAGAACACGATGCCCGCGTTGGGCGCGACGCTGAAGCCGGCGATGCTCAGGCCGGGGAACTGCACCGCGTCCTGCACGCCGGGATGCTTCAGGCCGATCTCGGCCATCTTGCGCATGACGGCTTCCGAGCGGTCGAGCGAGGCGGCATCAGGCAACTGGGCGAAGGCGACGAGGTATTGTTTGTCCTGCGTGGGCACGAAGCCGGTCGGAACCTTGGTGAAGCTCCAGCCGGTCAAGACCACGAGCCCGGCGTAGAGCAGAAGGGCGATGGCGCTCTTGCGGATCACGCCGGCGACGGACTGGCCATACTTGTTGCCGGCCCATTCGAAGGCCCGGTTGAACGGCCGGAAGAGCCAACCGAAGGTTTTCTCCAGGCCCCGGGACACGGCGTCCTTGGGTTCGTGATGGCCCTTGAGCAGCACCGCACAGAGGGCCGGCGACAAGGTGAGCGAGTTGAACGCCGAGATGATCGTCGAGATCGCAATGGTGATGGCGAACTGCTTGTAGAACTGGCCGGTCAGCCCGCTGATGAAGGCGGTCGGCACGAACACCGCGCAGAGCACCAGAGCGATGGCGATGATCGGCCCGGTGACTTCGGTCATCGCCTTCTTGGTGGCTTCCACCGGCGAGAGCCCAAGCGCGATGTTCCGTTCCACGTTCTCGACGACAACGATGGCGTCGTCCACGACGATGCCGATCGCGAGCACCAGGCCGAAGAGCGTGAGGTTGTTGATGCTGAAGCCCAGCGCGAGCATCACGGCAAAGGTCCCGACGAGCGAAACCGGCACGGCCGCCAGCGGGATGATCGAGGCCCGCCAAGTCTGGAGGAACAGGATCACGACGATGACCACCAGTAGGATGGCCTCGAAGAGCGTGTGCACCACGGCGTCGATCGAGTGGCTGACGAAGACGGTCGGGTCATACACCACCGAAAAATCCAGGCCCTCGGGGAAGGTCTTCTTCAGTTCGTTCATCGCCGCCCGCACGTCCTGCGAGACTTGGAGCGCATTGGCGCCTGGCGCCTGGAAGATGGGAATGGCGACCGCGGTCTTGTTGTTGAGCAGCGCGCGGAGCGAATAGCCCGCCGCGCCGAGCTCGACGCGGGCGAGGTCCTTGAGCCGGGTCTTTTCTCCGTTCGCGCCGGTCTTCACGACGATTTCGCCGAACTCCGCCGGCTCCAGCAAACGGCCCTTCGCGTTGATGATAAGTTCCGTGTCCACCGGCCGGCTGACCGGTTGCTGGCCCACGGCGCCGGCGGCGACCTGGACATTCTGTTCGCGGATGGCGTTGACCACGTCGCTCGCCGTCAGGCCGCGCGCGGCGATCTTGTCGGGATCAAGCCACACGCGCATGGCGTAGTCACCGGAACCGAAGAGCTGGACCGAGCCCACGCCCGGCAGGCGCGCGAGCACGTCCTTCACCTGAAGCGAGGCGTAGTTGCGCAGGTAAATCTCGTCGTAACGGCTGTCCGGCGAGGTGAGGTGAACCACCATCGTGATGTCCGGCGACTGCTTGGTGGTGCTGACGCCGAGGCGGCGGACTTCCTCGGGCAGCTTGGGCAGGGCCTGCGAAACCCGGTTCTGCACCTGCACCTGCGCGTCGTCGATGCGGGTGCCGAGCTTGAAGGTCACCGTGAGCGTCATCACGCCGTCGCTGGTGGCCTGCGAGAACATGTAGAGCGAATTCTCCACGCCGTTAATGGCCTGTTCGAGCGGGGCCGCGACGGTCTCGGCGATCGTCTTGGGATTGGCGCCAGGATAGGTCGCCATCACCACGATGGTCGGTGGCACGACCTCGGGATATTCGCTGACCGGCAGCACGCGCATCGCGAGCAAGCCGACCAGGAACGTCACGATGGACAGCACGCCGGCAAAGATCGGGCGCTTGATGAAGAAATGGGCGAAGTTCATGGGAACAGCGACGGGGCGGAAGTCGTCACGACGTCAGGGCAGGGAGTGGTTTCGGCCGAAGTTCAGTGGGCCGCAGCTTGCTTGGCTGGTTCCGTTTCGGGCGTAACCGGCATGCCGGGACGCACCTTGGCGAGCCCGTTCACCACCACCTTTTCGCCGGCGACAAGCCCCTCGCGAATCACCCGCTTGCCGTCGACGGCCGGACCGATTTTCACCGGCCGATAGGCCACCGTGTTGGAGGAAGTCAACGTGAGGACAAACTTCTGGCTTTGGTCGGTGCCGATGGCGCGGTCGCTGATCAGCAAGGTGGGCTTGGGTTGGCCGACGGGAATGCGGGCGCGCACGAAGAGTCCGGGGATGATCAGTTCATCGGGATTGGGAAACGCCGACCGCACCAGAATGCTGCCGGTGCCCGGGTTCAGCCGGTTGTCGACCGATTCGACGAAACCCTTCCGCGGAAACTCCTGCTCGTCGGCCAACGCCATTTCCACGGCGATCCGGCCCTGCTCGTCCCGCTCCAGCTTCTGTTCGAGCGCCAGCCGCTTGAACCGGAGCGCGGTTGTTTCGTCGACGTCCGAGAGCACGTAGATCGGGTCGATGGAAACGACGGTGGTGAGCAACGTGGTGTTGCCATCCACGCCGCTGACGTTGTTGCCGGGCGTGACCAACGCGCGGCTGACCCGGCCGTCGATGGGCGAACGGACTTCACAGAATTCCAGTTCCAGCCGCGCGGATTCACGGGCGGCTTGGGCGGCAAGGAGCACGGCTTGGGCGTCGGTGAGCTTCCAGGCGCGGGTGTCGCTTTCCTCCTTCGAGATGGCCTTGGTGGTCAGTAGGCGTTCCGCACGGGCGGCTTCGGCCTGGGCGTTTTCCAGGGAACTTTGGGCGCGTCGCAAGTCCGCTTCGGCGCGGTCCAGGGCCGCCTGCCGGGTGCGGGGATCAATCAGGAAAAGCAGGTCGCCCTTCTTCACCTTCTGGCCGGACTTGAAGCGCACTTCCTGGATGTAGCCGGAGACGCGCGGCCGGATTTCGACGGAATCCACCGCCTCGGTGCGGCCGACGACCTCCTCATGCTCGATGATTTCCCGGGTTTCCACGGCCGCGACCGTGACCGTGGGCGGAGGCG
The DNA here is from genome assembly GCA_044339945.1 of Kapaibacterium sp. (SeqCode). Lineage (GTDB taxonomy): Bacteria > Verrucomicrobiota > Verrucomicrobiia > Limisphaerales > UBA9464 > CAIWAH01. The sequence goes on along the minus strand of JBIIUN010000015.1, from coordinate 4,423 downwards.
GGAACCCGGTGGCACCGGCGGGCGGCTGGGAATTACAGCCGGTCAGGAACCAGGCGGAGACAACGGGGAGGACCAACGCGGCGGGACGCCACAGAGAGTTGGGTGGGTTCATGGGGAGGGATTGGCGGAAGGTCAGGCGGCGAAGGCGATCTGATCGGTCGAACGGCGGAGATGGTCCTGGCGGCGTTGCCACCGGCGCACCGCCCGGAGTTTTTCCTCGGCCAAGACCGGGAACACGAGCAGTGGAACCGCGGTCCGGGACGCGATTTCTTCCGCCTCGCGGAGGGCGAGTTCCCCCAATTCCCGGGCCAGCGTTCCCGAGGCGACGCATTGTTCCAGGAGCGCGGCTCGGAGGCTTTCCAACCGGCCGTCATCGGTCGGTGGCGCGGTTTGGGGCCGAACCGTCAGTGGCAGGGCAAATCGGCTTCGCTGCATACGCGTTTCTGTTTGGTAGTTGTCTGTTTAGTAAACTAACTGATCAAAAATTCAGGCCGCAAGGCGTGCGGTTTGTCCGACCCCGAGAATGAGCAGATAGCCGGAATACAGGCTGCGGAGCGGCTCAAGGTCGTTCTGGATGCGGGCTTGGGTCATCATGCCCTCGTTGTAGGCGAAGATCACTTGGGCCGTGGCGGCCGGGTTGGCCGCCTGGATCAGGCCGGCGGCGTGCGCATCGGTCACGGCCGATTCGAGATACTTGCGCCACAGGCCGAAGATTTCCTGAATCTTGTCCCGGAGCCGGTTTTCCTGGGTGCAAACCTCGGATCCAAGCGCAAACAGGGGGCAACCGAGCACGCGCCCATGCTGGGCCTTGATGATGGCCTGGTGCTCGTAGATGTGATCGCAGAGCCGGCGCAGGCGATCGAGGGGTGGGACGACCGGCGAAAACATGCTGTCCCAAACTGGCCGCTGCTCCTCAACTTCACAATCGAGCGAAGCGGCGGCGACATCGGCCTTGGAATCGAAGAAGTAGTAGAAACTGCCCTTCTTGACCCCGGCTTTCTCGCAGATCCGATCAATGGTGGTGCTGCCGTAGGAGCCGGTCCAGATCAGCTCCCGGACGGCCTCCACCAAGCGTTCTTTGGCGTCACTCACCCGACCCATACGATGCGGCGAGGTTAACGAAGTTGACCAATTAGTCAAATTGGCCGGTGCGAGCTGGACATGCCGCCCTCACGGATTGAACCGGACGCCTTGCTGCTTCAGGTCGGCCACAAGGCGTTTGGATTTGGCGGAGAGCTTGTTGCCCTTGACGTAGAAGTTCACGAACGGCGCGAAACGCTTGGGTCCCGCGAGGTCATTCGTCAGCCAAGCGGTCAACGGGGAGAGGTCCTTGATGCGGTTGTTTTCCAGGAACACAAAACTCGGGGCGCGCAGGCCGGCGAGCGGGCTGACGTCGGCGATCCGGTTCCGGGAGAGCGAAATGCCGGAGAGATTCCGCAGCTGCTCCAACCCGGCGAGGCTGGTCAGTTGGTTGTCCTCGGCGTAAAGGGAAACCAACTTGGGCAAGCCGGCGATCGGCGCGATCGACTTCACCTGATTGTGCCCGAAATACAGCGAGGCAAGGTTGGTCAACCCACCGAGCGGCGCCAAATCCGTGACTTGGTTCCACGAGAGTTCCACGTATTGCAGCGCGGGAATGGTGGCCAGCGGGGCGAGGTCCCGAATCCGGTTCGTGGCGAGGTTCAGGTATTGGAGCTGCCGCAGGCCCTTGAGGGGTGCGAGGTCGGCGATCTGGTTGCCCGCCAAATCCGCCGCCGCCAGGGCCTTGCAATGTTCGAGGCCCGCGAGATTGGTGATGCCCCGGCCGTTGGCGTTGAACGTGGAGACATTGGCCACGTCGGCCGCGGTTAGCGGGGAGTTGGTGTAGCGTTTGGCGAACACCTGCTGCCGGACGGCGTCCTCCAGGCGACGATCGGCGAAGACCGAGGTGTCGTCGGCCGCGGCCAGACGGGGTTGCAGCAGGCAGCAGGCGGTGGCCAGTAGGCCGGCGAAACGAAGCAATGGGCGGATCATGGAATGACGGTTTGTCGGAAAACGCGGAAGGCTCCGTCAAGACGCATTCCGGCTTCGGTGCCTTCAAGCCGAACGGTTCGCCGGAGGTCCGGCCGGGACTACTTCTTCTCCTTCTTTGGATTCAGCTGCTCTTCCACCTGCTTCTGGAAGTCCTCAAACTGTTTCACCAGCTTGTTGTATTCCTCGACGGTCTTTTGCTGGTCCTGGGCCAGGGCGTTGTATTTCTTGATCACCTCGTTCCGTTCGTCGGCCAGCTTCTTGAACTCCTCGTTCAGCTTCTTGATCGACTCGTTCTGGATCGTGATCGACTGGTTGGCCTGCAGGACGCCGTTGGAAAAAGCCACGACCAAGTTGCTCGAGTAGGAGAGGCTGGCGGAGAGTTTGCCGACTTCCATGTCCAGTTTGGTGACCTTGATTTTGTTGGTCTTGTTTTCGGCGAGGATATCGGCCCGTTTCTTCTCCACGTCGGCCAGTTCCCCCTGGTAGCGGGTCGCCTTGTTCTCGGCCTCGTTTTGGAGGGTCATGAGCACCACGTTGGTCTGGCGCAGGGCCACGACGCCTTCCCGCAGGGTGGTCTCCCGCGTCCATTGGTAGGCCGCCAGCCCACAGAGGCCCATGGACAGGATGATGAGGATGATGACGCCAACATTGGCGGCTTCGAGGCGGCGGCGGGAAAGTCTCGACGTTTTCATTCCAAGGAAGGGAGGCAGGGTGCCCCGGAGCAACGCCGAGGCTTGGTCACGGTGGTCAAGGGTGCCGGCTTTGTCAAAATGGCGTTACCGTAAGGCGTCATAGCCGCGCGACGAGCAACTCCCGCTGGAAGATCATTTCCTTGGGCAGGAACTGGTAAAGTTTCATGAACAGCTCGTCCTGCTGGAGGATCTCCCGGCGCCACTCGTCCGGATTCATTTCCTGCAGCTGCTCAAACTGTTCGCGGGTGAAACCGTCGAGGCCGGCGGTGTCGAAATCCTCGTAGCGGGGCACCCAACCCAAGGCGCCTTCCTGGCCGCCGGCGCGTCCGCGGCAGCGGTCGATGACCCATTTCAGCACCCGCATGTTCTCGCCGAAGCCGGGCCAGAGGAACTTCCCCTCGGCGTTCTTGCGGAACCAGTTCACATGGAACACCCGGGGCGGCGACTTCATCCGTTTCCGCATGTCGAGCCAGTGGCGGAAGTAGCGGCCCATGTTGTAGCCGCAGAACGGCAGCATCGCCATCGGGTCGCGGCGCACCTGCCCGACGGCTCCGGTGGCCGCCGCCGTGGTTTCGCTGCCCATGGTGGCGCCCAGGAAGACACCGTGACTCCAGTTGAACGCCTGGAAGACGAGGGGAACCGTCGTGGCGCGCCGGCCGCCAAAGATAATCGCGTCGATGGGCACGCCTTGGGCCGAATGCGCCTCGGCCGCCAGCATCGGGTTGTTGGCCATCGGGGCGGTGAAGCGGGAGTTCGGATGGGCCGCCTTTTCCTTGGACTCCGGTGTCCACCGCCGGCCCTGCCAATCGAGGCATTCCGCGGGCGGCGGATCGTCGTGGCCCTCCCACCACACCGTGCCGTCCGGCTTGAGCGCCACGTTGGTGAAGATGGTATCGCGGCTGAGGCTCGCCATCGCGTTCGGGTTGGTCTTCGCATTCGTGCCCGGCGCCACACCGAAGTAGCCGGCCTCGGGGTTGATCGCGTAAAGCCGGCCGTCGGCGCCCGGTTTCATCCAGGCGATGTCGTCGCCCACGGTCCAGATCTTCCAGCCTTGGAAGCGTTCCGGCGGCACCATCATGGCGAAGTTGGTCTTGCCACAGGCGCTGGGGAAGGCGGCCGCGACGAAGGTCTTTTCCCCGGCCGGCGATTCGACGCCGAGGATGAGCATGTGCTCCGCCATCCATCCCTCGTTCCGGCCCATCCAGGAACCCAACCGCAGGGCGAGGCACTTTTTCCCAAGCAGCACGTTGCCGCCGTAGCCGGAGCCGACGGAGATGATTTCGTCGTCCTGCGGAAAGTGGCAGATGAAGCGGCGGTCCGGGTGGCAGTCCAGCAGGCAGTGCAACCCGCGGTTGAACCGGGTCGACTCGCCCAGCTCAGCCCAGGCCGCGGCGCCCATGCGCGTCATGATCCGCATGTTGAGGACGACGTAGATCGAATCCGTCAGTTCCACCCCCACGTGGGTCAGGGGCGAGCCCGGGGGGCCCATGAGGTAAGGCACCACGAACAGGGTCCGCCCGCGCATGGAGCCCCGGGCGAGGTCCCGCAGTTTGGCCCGCATGACGGCCGGCGCGGCCCAGTTGTTCGTGGGACCGGCTTCCTCTTCCGTCGGGGTGCAGATGAACGTGCATTGCTCGACCCGCGCCACGTCGTTGGGATTGGACCGGTGGTAGTAGCAGCCGGGCAGCTTTTCCGGGTTCAGCGGCTGGAGGATTCCG
>JBIIUN010000014.1:0-25283 GCA_044339945.1 Kapaibacterium sp. (SeqCode) | reverse complement strand
GCCAAATGCCACCCGCGCCCCCAACCAGGTCCGCCCGAGCAAGTTTACGAAATGGGGTCCGAAGGTCATGTCTCCCCAGTAGGCCACGTCCTTGGCCACTGAGCCTTCGCTGACCGAATAATCCAAGCCCACCGGCGCCACGCTCGAACCGGCTTCAACGGCCGGGGCAAGCAGCGACGGCCGGAACGGCAGCACGTCGTCCCCGCCCGAGCTGGTGCCTTCGAGGAAGACCACCACGGGCACGCCGGCCTCGATGACCGGATCAAACTGCTTCACGACGTCGAGGAGGTCGCCCTTGCGCTCGCGCTGGAGGTAAATCGTGCCGGCACATTGGGTGAGCCAGCCCACGATGGGCCAGTTGCGCACCTCCGCCTTGGACACGAACACCATCGGCGTGACCGCGACCAGGGCCACGATGTCGAGGTAGCCCAGGTGGTTCGCGCAGAGAATTTGCGCCGCGGGCACACTGCCCTCCGATTCCACCTTCATCCGCAGCACCCGCGCCAGCCGCCGGGCATGCCGGTGGGACCACTCGGCCCGGCGGCGGTAATCCCGCCGGCCCAGGCGGCGTTCCTCGGGCCGGACGTGGCGCCAAAAGTCCCAAAGCGTGCTCACACAAAACCAAAGAAACTGGAAGAAACGTCCCGTTACCCGGAACGGCTGCTGCATCATGCCGTGATTTTACGCGGCGGACCGGGCCGCGGGAAGCTTCCGCGGTTCGGGCGGGGATTTCTCCCTGCTCTGGGCGCATCTTTTCATCGTGGTAGGGCGGCCGCGCTGCGGCCGCCCCGCGTCCCGCGCGGAGCGCCGGGGCGCGGAACCAACAGCGTGGCGTCGATCGCACCCCAAGGTGCGGACTGCTGCCCTCCGCTCCGCTCCGGGCGGGGAAGGCGCAGCGCGCCTTCCCTACCCAACTCGACCGGGCTTAACCACGAGGTCCGGCTGCGCCCCCCTGCTTTCAGGGAGTGAAGGTCCGCTTGCGTCGGCCGCCCGTCGATCGGCACACTCCCCGGACCAACATGGCTAGTTCTCCTGCTCCGCTTCGCACCTACAAGGCCGACCAGCTCAACGTCGAGGTCTTCGCCAGCAACGACGACCTCTCGGCCAACGTCGCCCACCGCGTCCGCGACCTGCTCGTCGCCACCATCGCGCGGCAGGGCTCCGCCGCCGCGATCCTGGCCACCGGCAATTCGCAGATCCGCTTCCTGAAGCAGCTCGTCGCGCTCGGCGGGGTCGAATGGTCCAAGGTCACGCTGTTCCACATGGACGAATACCTCGGCGTGCCGGCGGATCACCCGGCCTGTTTCCGCCGCTACATGAAGGAACGCGTCGCCAGCCTCGTGAATCCGCGCGAGTTCCATTACCTCGCCGGCGACGCCGACCTGCCGCTCGACGAATGCGCCCGCTACACCGCGCTGCTCCAGGCCCAGCCCATCGACCTGTGCTGCATGGGCGTCGGCGAAAACGGCCACATCGCCTTCAACGATCCCCCGGTCGCCCGCTTCGACGACCCGCACTGGGTCAAGCTCGTGAAGCTCGACGACGCCTGCAAGATGCAGCAGGTCAAGGAAGGCCACTTCCCCAGCCTCGAAGCCGTCCCACCCTACGCGCTCACGCTCACCGTCCCGGCCCTGGTCGCGGCGAAGACAGTCCTGTGCCTCGCCCCGGAAAAACGGAAGGCCGTGCCCGTCCGGAACCTGCTCGAGGGCCCCATCGCGACGAGTTGCCCGGCCTCCATCCTGCGCCGGCAACCGCACGCCACGCTGCTGCTCGACCTCGATTCGTCGAGCCTGCTGAAGGCTTGAACCGTGACCCAGTCGCCGGCCCGCGAATGACACGAAGCCAACGCATGACACCAGTTGGAATCCCGCGGGGTTTGCGACGACCTTCACGCTCCTGCCTCAGCCTTAGCGAAACCCCACCGTCGAATCCGCCCGTCCCATTCGTTTCATTCGCGTAATTCGCGGACTCCCCCTCCCCCCATGCGCATTCTCGCCCTCGACCACGGCACCGTCCGGATCGGCGTCGCCCTCAGCGACGAAATGAAGATGTTCGCGCAGCCGCTGGAATACATCCCGGCGGAGCCGTTCACCGACGTCGTCGCCCGGGTGAAGACGCTCGTCCGCGAGAAGGAGGTCGAGCTGATCGTCGTCGGCCTGCCCCGCAACATGGACGGCAGCTACGGACCCGCCGCGCAGCGGGTCCGGGAGTTCGTGATCGCGCTCAAGGAGGCGGTGCCCATGCCCATCCGCACCTGGGACGAACGCCTCACCTCCGTGACCGCCAACCGGCTGCTTAGCGAGGGCAACGTCCGCGGGCAGGACCGCAAGGAGAAGGTGGACAAGGTCGCCGCCGCCGTGTTGCTCCAGAGCTACCTCGATTCGGCGTCGCTCGGGTGAAGCCCGAACCCGCCAGCCCCGGCTCGGACGAACACCTCGCCCCCGGCCACGTCCGCCTGCGCGTCACGGTCGCGTTCGACGGCACCAACTACTTCGGCTGGCAATGGCAGCCGGCCGACATCTCAGTCCAGCAAAAGGTCGAGGAAGCCCTCGCCCGGATTTTCCCGAGCAACCCCCGCGTAAATGGGTGCAGCCGGACCGACACCGGCGTCCATGCCCAGGCATTGGTCGCCCACTTCGACGTGCCGAAGGCCGAGTTCCGCATGCTCCCGCGGAAACTCATCCTCGCGGTCAACGCTTACCTGCCGGACGACATCCGGATCATCGCCGCCGCCCGCGCTAAGGCGGATTTTCACGCCCGTTTCTCCGCCCGCGGGAAGCAATACCGCTACTTCGTCTGGAATCATTCCGCCCACTCCCCCCTGCTCCGGCACCAGAGCTGGCAGGTGGCGCGGCCGCTCGACCTCGCCGCGATGCGCGCGGCCGCCGCGCAGTTGGTCGGCCGGCATGACTTCCTCGCCTTCAGCGCCACGCCCGGCTACGAGCGGCGCCATACGGTCCGCCACGTCCGCCGTTGCGAAGTGAAACGCAGCGGCCCGCTGATCACCGTCATCCTCGAGGCCGACGGTTTCCTCTACAAGATGTGCCGGGGCATCGTGGGCACGCTCGTGCAGGTCGGGCTCGGGCGGTTCCAGGCGGACCAAGTTCTGCCCATGCTGGCCAGCCGCGACCGCTGCCTCGCCGGCATGACCGCGCCGGCGCAGGGCCTCGTGCTGTGGAAGGTGCTTTACAGCGGCCCGGCCCGTGATCCGCGGACGCCGCCCGAAGCCGAGGAATTGAACGGCTAATTCCAAGTTCCGAAATCCGCCATGCACGTCGTCCTGCTTGAGCCCGAAATCCCGCCCAACACCGGCAACGTCGCCCGGCTCTGCGCGGCCACCCGCTCGACGCTGCACCTGATCGAGCCCTTCGGTTTCCAGCTCACCGACCGCGACCTGAAGCGCGCCGGCATGGACTACTGGCAACACGTGATCTGGCAGCGATGGCCCAGTTGGACCGCCTTCCGCGAGTCGTTGCCGGCCGGCGCCAAGCTGTGGTTCATCGAATCGGACGGCCCGAGCAACTACATCGAGGCCACCTTCGATCGCGATGATTACTTGGTCTTCGGCCGGGAGACGAAGGGCCTTCCCAGCCTGTTGCTGGAGCAAAACCGCGACGCCTGGCTCAACATCCCGATGCAGAATCCGGAAGCCCGCTCCCTGAACCTCTCGAACTGCGTCGCCATCGTGCTCTTCGAGGCGCTTCGTCAGACCGGCTTCGGCGGCGCCACGACGCCCGGAGTCCGTCCCGCGGCAGGCGGCGGCCAGTAGGTGGCGACCTTGGCCAACTCGGCCACCGAGCGCTTCAATAGCCGCCCGGCCTGCGCGACCACCGCGCGACGCAATGGGGCCAGACCGGTCCGCTTCGGATGTTCCGCGAGCAGTTCGCCGAGGCGTGCGGCCCAGACATCCGCGTCATTGAAATTGCCCAGGTGGGACTGGAACTTCCGCAGGCGTTCGAGGTAGGCGACCTCGGTGAGCCCCAATTGCGGCGCCAGAAATTCAACCTGGTAACGGAACGCCTTGAAGGCCACACGGACGGCGTGGACCGTCGCGGGCTCGTCCAGCCTCACTCGCCGGCGCAACGCGCCCACCCGCGCAAACGAACGGTTCACGACCCGCATCAACGACTTGGCGTCCTGTGTCCGCTTGAGCGGAGTTTTGCCACGCGCTCGGACGACTTTGGCGAAGGCGCGCACCTCACCGGCGAGGCGGCGGGCGGGAAAATCCTCCAGCTTGTCCTCCACCCGTCGGCGTTGCCGGCGCGCCAACCGGCGCAACTCCCGTTCCAGCCAGGATCGGTCGGCAAACTCCGGCTTCCACGCCTTGAGCAGTTCGCGCTGCACCTGCATGTCCCGCAGTTTCGAGAGCGCCGAGAGCAGCTTCTTGATGGGTTGGCCCAGCGATCCCGACTCCGCTTCGAGGCCGATGCCGGTGAGCAGTTCCAGTTCGGCCAGCAATCGCCGGGCCTCCACCCGCAGGGCGTGAACCGCGGATTCCGAAGGCTTCGCGCGGCACTTGCGCCAACGACGCTGAAACGCCTTCCACGTGCCGAGGAGTTCCTGGGCGAGAAACGGATGCACCGTGTTCACCGGCAGGACGGGACGAATGGAAACGGCGCGCTTCATGGAAGACCCGGCTCATTCTGCCGCCACGATTGCGTGTCAGGCAAGTTACGTTCCGGTGGCGCCGCTTCCGCTCAGCGGAGGTAAATCGGATTGGAGTAAATCCACGGCCGCCATTCGCCGCCCACTTCCAGCCACGCCTCAATCCGATAGACGCCAGCGCCGGCCGCCGGGTGGACGAGTTCCGTCCCGAGCGTGCGCGCGACCTCCCGGCCACCGCACAGTAGTCGGAGCATGCCTGGCACCGGCACCCGGGCGCGCAAGGTCTGCCCGGTCTGCCATTTCAATTCGTCGCCCATGAAGCCGCCTTCCACCGCGTAGCCGAATCCCGTCGGGTCGGCCATCCAGTCGTGGCTCACGTAGGCGTGCCCCGCCTTCACCGCGGTGCGCAGCGCCGCCTCGGTCAGTTCCGGGGCAAAGACGTGGGTGCAGACACAGAGCAACGCCCGGTGATACGGATCGAAGTCCAGGCGCACCGCGATCTCGCCCGGCTTCCGTCCCTTCGTCAGCCGCCGGATCGAGGGCCGCAAGTTCGAGGAGACGGCCCGCATCTGCTCGTCCTTGTCCACGATCGTGCCGACCAACACGGTGTCCTCGTCCACCACCTTCACGATCATGACCTGATTGTGGTGGCAATCGTTGGCACCGACACCCGTCAGCCGTCGGGTCTTGGTCTCCGTGTCCCATTTGTCGAGGTAGGTGTCGGCGTAGCGGACCTGTCCCGCGAGCATCTCGGCCGGATACAGCCGGATGAGGTCCTGCAACTCGGCCACCTCGCGTTGATCGGTGAGCCGCATCGCAAGCTGGAGCAGGCCGGGCAAATCCCGCTTGGCGTCGTAATGGCGGTTGTAGATTTCCAGCCCGGTCAGGCCCTCCATGGAATGGTCCGGCCGCTCCTCGATGTGCGAGAGGAACGCCAGGCCGTCGCCGCCGGTCACGAGCTGCGCCAGTTCCGTCGCGGGCGCCTCCATCTTTTCGAACACGCTGGCCATCGGCGAGATCAGGAAGCCGCGCGCCTCCGACCCGGGCACGAACAGCACGCCGTTAGTCAGGAACCGCCACGAATCCATGAAGTCGCGCGGCGGGCGGAAATGGTCGCTCAGGAAGATGGCGTTCACGCCCACCTGGACCGCTCCGGCCAGCATCTCGGGGCGCGTGCCGCCCGTGTGCGTGGAGTCCTCGGCGTGCGCGTGGAAATTGCAGCGGAAATCCGTCCAGCCCGGTCGCGCCGGCGGCAGCTGAACCCGTTGCTTCGCCAACGCCTCGACTGAGGCATGGGCCGCGGCGAGGTTCTCCCGCTTCAACCGCTGTGTGGGCGAAAACTTCGGCGCCGGCGCCTCGGCCGCCCCGGCTACCGACGCCAGCCACAACACCCCCGCCCACTGGACCCAGCTTCGCATGACCCGCCCAAACTGACGTCGCACCGGGTGCCGGTCACGCGCCCTTTTGGCGCCGCCCGCTCCGCATGGAATCATCCCCGAAAAATTCTGCTACCTCCGCGCCGCGGCGGGGTGATTATGCCGCCACTTCGCGACAACATTCACCGCCAAAACCAGACACGACCATGGGCCTGTTCGACTACCTCAAGACGCAGTTCCTCGAAATCATCCAGTGGGAGGACGACTCCCGCGACACCCTGAGCTGGCGGTTCCCCGACGCCGACAAGGAGATCAAGCGCGGCGCCCAGCTCATCGTCCGCGAGTCGCAGACCTGCCAGTTCATCTACCTCGGCCAGTTCGGCGACACCTTCGGCCCGGGCAAACACACGCTGGCGACGGACAACATCCCCGTCCTTAGCACGCTCAAGGGCTGGAAATACGGCTTCGAAAGCCCCTTCAAGGCCGACATCTACTACGTCAACACCCGGCTCTTCACCGGCAACAAGTGGGGCACGCAGAACCCCATCATGCTGCGCGACCCGGACTTCGGCATCGTGCGCGCCCGGGCCTTCGGCACCTACGACTTCAAGATCGCCGACGTGAAGACCTTCCTGAAGGAGGTCGCCGGCACGGACCACCAGTTCCGCCTCGATGAATTCGCCGACACCATGCGCTCGCGCCTGGTCAGCGCGTTCACCGACGCGCTCGCATCGTCCCGCGTGCCGGTGCTCGACGTGGCGACGCGCTACGGCGAACTCGGCGACGCGCTGCTGCCGGTGCTGAACCCGATCCTGCTCCAGAAATATGGCCTGGAGATCAGCAGCTTCATCATCGAGAACGTCAGCGTCCCGCCCGAGGTCGAGCAGGCCATCGACAAGCGCTCCAGCATGGCCGCCATTGGCAACCTGAACGACTACGTGAAGTTCCAGATGGCCGAAGCCCTTGCGAAGGGCGACGGCGGCGGCACTGCGGCCGGCGCGGCCCAGCTCGGCGCCGGCCTGGCGATGGGCCAGCAGATCGCCGCCGCGCTCGCCAGCCAACAGGCCACGCCGGTCGCCGCTCCACCGCCGCTCCCGACGGCCGCGGCTGCGCCCGCCCTGCCCGAACTGCTCTCGCCCGCCGACGCCGCCAAGGCGCTGGGCGTGGGCGAAGCCGACGTGCTCGCCGCCCTCACCGACGGCTCGCTCAAGGGCAAGAAGATCGGCTCGGCGTGGCGTATCACGCGCGGGGCGCTGGAGGAGTTTTTGAAGAGCTGAACCGCTCCAGACGAGGCTGCTCATGACAAAACAGGAGTTTATCGAAAGAACCCGTGCCCAGCAGAAACATGGGAACGGCTGGAGCATAGCTTTGCTGGCACTTTTCTTCGTCGCTCTCGGCGGTAACGCTTTCCTCGCGCGACACATGGATTCATTTCCGCCGCCTTGGAAGATCGTGTGGGCGGTTGCCTTCTTTGCGTTCTTGCTATCGCCCTTGCCGCTTATCGTCTGGATCTCACGTCGGGAGAGTCAGAAACATGGACTCCGCTGCCCCAGATGTGACAAGGCGTTGCTCGGAGTGGGCGCTCAAATCGCCATCGCTTCCTCACACTGCGGCCACTGTGGGGCGAGGTTGTTCGACGCCGAATCGACAACCGCAACTCCCGCTAAGCCATGAGCGTTTCCTTCTACCAACTCCCCCACAGCCCCTACTGCCTCCCAATCACCCGGGCGCTGGAGGCGCTGGGCGTCGCGTTCGACGTGGTGAACGTCTCCAACGCCGACCGCAGCGGAATCATCCGGCTCACGAACGGCGCCTACTACCAAGTCCCTGTCCTCGTGCATGACGGCCAAATCGTCTTCGACGGCTCCGAAGTAGCCGCCGGGGTAACGAGGCGGACCACGACCGGCGAACCTCCGCCTCCTCACGTCGGCGGCTACGATGGGCTCGACGTGCCGCGTTACGTGGATCGCACCTGGGCGCGGGGGCGGCTCTTTCCCGCCGCCTTGGCCGGGCTCCAGGCCATCCTGATTCCGCATATCGAGGGCGAGGTCGAAGGCGCGACCTTCAAGCTCGCGGACATCCATTACCTGCCGACCCTCACGGATCTGGTCGAGCGCACGATGGTCCTACGGCACAAGGAACGCCGCTTCGGCCGCGGCTGCGTTGACCAGTGGCGCGCCACCTACGAGCCGATGTATGCGCACGCCACGGAGCTACTGCGTCCCTTCGACGCGATGGTGGCCGGCCAGCCATTCCTGCTCGGCCCGCAGCCCGTTTACGCCGACTTCGCGCTCTACGGCGTGCTGGCGAACCTGACCTACAACGACTGGAACCCCTTCCCGCCCCTACCCCGCCTCGCGGAATGGTTCGGGCGGATGAAGGCGTTTCGTTTCGCATGAGCGCTGGCGATTGTTTCCGCCGGCGGGAAGGCAATATCCTCGGTGTCGAAGCCGCCTCGCGTCTTGGAGTGCGTGTGGCTTGCCACCGCTTTCCCTGCGCGCCGAAGCCATCGAACCGTAGAGGTTGGATCACCCGGTCCGGCCTGCCAAAGCGGCAGCTTCGCTCCGCTGCGCCGCCGCACTCCAAGACGCCGGCGCGAATTTCCAACGCCGGGAGCGCGACTCTCCGAGTCGCGAGTCCCTTCGTTCACTTCCTTGCGCCGGTCAGTTTCCCGTCCTTCCGGTTCCAAAGATTACCCCGAAGCCACGTGGCTCAGAGAGCCGCGCTCCCGCCATGAGTGACGCCGTCCCGCCGCCGCTGCCCACGCCCACCGCGACCGCGCAGGGCAAGTTCCACTGCCCGACCTGCGGCGCAGAGGCGACGTGGAATCCGGCCAAACACGCGTTGGTTTGCGGTTACTGCGGCACGGAATCGCCCGCCGAACTCGAAACCACGCCTGGCGGCGACGCCGTCATCAAGGAGCACGACCTCGTCGCGGCACTCCGCGGACAGGACGCCAAGCGGGGTTGGCAGACCGAACGCGTCCAGGTGCTCTGCCAGAGCTGCCGTGCGATCTCCGTCTTCGAACCGAGCCGGATTGCGCAGCGCTGCGACTTCTGCGGGTCGGCCGCGCTGGCGCCGTATCAGGAAGCGAAGGAAGCGTTCAGCCCGGAAAGCCTGCTCGCCTTCAAGATCAGCGACGTGCAGGTGCGCGAGGCGATCCGCCAATGGTATGCGAGCCGCTGGTTCGCGCCGAACGCGCTCGGGACGAAGGCCATGACGGACCAGTTGCACGGCGTCTATCTGCCCTACTGGACCTTCGACGCCAACGTGAGTGCGGACTGGCAGGCTGAGTCCGGCTACCATTACTACGAGACCGAGTATTTCACCGACGCGAACGGGAATCGGCAGTCCCGCCGGGTGCAGCGCACTCGCTGGGAACGGAGTTCGGGCCACGTGGACCACTTCTTCGACGACGAACTCGTCTGCGCCTCGAAGGGTGTGGACCGCAAGTTGATCGCGGAAATTGGCAGTTTTCCCACCAAGGAACTCGTGCCGTATCAGGCCGGCTTCCTCGCCGGGTGGGTGGTCGAGCGTTACCAACTCGACCTCGTGGCGGCGGCCCGGCACAGCCGGGACGGCATGACCGCCAAGCTGAATTCACTCTGCGGCCGGCAGGTGCCCGGCGACACCTACCGTAACCTCCGGGTGTCACCGCACTGGTTCAACCAGACCTTCAAGCACGTGCTGCTGCCGGTCTGGCTGCTCACCTACCAATACCACGGCACCACTTACCACGTGCTCATCAACGGCTATACCGGCGCCATCGCCGGCCGGTATCCGAAGAGTTGGGTGAAGATCTTCTTCCTCGTCGTCGCGATCCTGGCGTTCGCCGGACTGGTAGTGCTGTTCGGTCAACGACGTTGACCTCACGGCCGGTCTTCCCGGCGAATCAACTCGGACCGCAGCAACTGCCCGTCGGGGGTGAAGACGTGGATCGCGGCCTGTTCGGGATTCTTCGCCGTCAGCCGGAAAACGGTGCGGCCATCCTCGAACACTTCATGAATCCGGCGCGGATCCGGCGAATCGCCCAATGCTGTCTGCACCGCCTGCCGCAAGGTCGGCGTCAGCGCTTCCAGCGGCTGCTCCAGGCTCCGCCGCACGACGTTCCCCTCGGAATCCAAGGCCAGCTCCACGTGGCGGCCATCGGCGAGTTTCGCCTCCGTGGAGTAGAAGAAGCGACCCTCGGACTGCTTGAAGTGGGCTCCTTCCAACGGGACGCCACCCAACTGTTCATGGAAGGCGCTGAGCACCCCGGCCGGGAGCCCACCGGCTTCTAGCCAGCCCCGACGAAGCTGAGGCGGCAACGGCGCACTCGCGGCCGCCGGCGCGCCAACATCAGCGCGGTTCGCCGCGCCCGGCGAAACCCGTTCCCGCCGCAGGGCCGCCACTTCGCCGCGCAGGGCCAGGAGTTCGTCCGCCAACGAGGTATCCGCGGCGGCGGGTTTGGCCCGGGGCTCGGTAGAAGGCGTCGTCGCCACGGAAATCGCCTCCACGCTTTCACGCAGGGCCGCGACTTCACTCCGCAGTGCCCGGTGCTCCCGGTGCAGCCAGCCACCGGCCACCAGAATCAGCACGGACACAAGCAGCCAACCCAGTGGCGATGAAGTTGAACGGGAGTCGGACATGGGCGAGGTCGGCGACCGGAAACCTCAACGCCGATTGCCACCCAGCGGGCCGACGTCCTGGCTCGTCAGGCCGGGGCTCTGCACGACCTTGCTGAAGGCGCTGCTGGTCACCGCGTATTCGAAGCCGGAGCCCGTGCCGGCGGCACCGAAGCGGCCCTGCTTGTCCAGCGCGATGAAGTTGATCGCGAGGTCGAAGCCCTTCGGGTCGAGCCGGGCGATGCGCTTGATCGTCTCGATGCAGGCGTCCTGCGGGTGCATGCCCTGCCGCATGAATTCAACGACGAGGAACGAGCCGCAGTAACGCATCACGTTTTCCCCTAGGCCGGTGGCGCCGGCGGCGCCGACTTCGTTGTCCACGTAGAGTCCGCTGCCGAGGATCGGCGAATCGCCGAGCCGGCCGGGCAGCTTGTAACCCCAGCCGCTGGTCGAGCAACCGCCGAAGACATTGCCGTCGGGCAGCAGGCCGATCAGCGCGATGGTGTCGTGATTGCGCTTCAGGTTGGCGGTTTCCTTTTCCGCGGCGGCCCGGGCCTTGGCGGCCTCTTCCTTCTGCCAACGCTTCCAGGCGGCGCGCTCGCTCGCGGAAACTTTCGGACCCTTCTCGTAGCCCTGTTCCGCAGCGAACGCCTCGGCGCCGGCACTCACCAGCATGACGTGCTTGGTGCGTTCCATCACGCCGCGGGCGATGCTGATCGGATGCTTGAAGCCGGACACGGCGCCGACGCTGCCACCGCGGTGCCCAGGGCCGCTCATGATGCACGCGTCGAGCTGAACGATGCCGGCGGCGTTGGGGATGCCCGCCAGGCCGACGCTGCGGTTGCCGGGATCGGATTCGGTGACCCGGATGCCCTGTTCGATGGCGTCGAGGCCGCTCCCGCCGCTGCGGAAGGTTTCCAGCGCCTTTTCGTTGGCCGGCTTGCCGAACGGCCAGGTGGACACGAACAACGGCGCCGCCGCGGAAAGCTGGGCCCGCTCGATCAAAGGGGCGCCGGCGGCGCGATGGAACACGGTGCCACCGGCGAAAGTTACGGCGGCACCCTTTAGAAAGCTTCGGCGAGGCATGGTCGTCACCCCGCGAGAGTGGCGGCGACACCGAACGGTGCAAGCCCGGGACGGGTTAGCCGGAGACTTTTGCGGGGATAGCTTCGTGGGACACCACCGCCAGTGAACGATCATGCGCCCGGGAAAGGAGGGTCAGCGAAAGCGCCGCGCCTAGCAGGCATAGGAACATATCCCATTGCGTGTCCCACGGGTCGCCTTGGGTGCCGAGGAATTCGGTGGCCCCGGAGCCGGCAATCAGCGCGGTCCACCACTCGATGAATTCGTAGCAGGCGCTGAACGCGAGGCAGACCGAGGCGGCCAGGAACGGGAGCCACCGACTCCGCCCGACGCCGCTCGTGCGCAACAGGAGTTCCCGGACAAAAATCGCCGGCATGAAGCCCTGGGCGAGATGGCCCAGCCGGTCGTAGTGGTTACGGGCCAGACCGCACCACTCCTTCACCCAATCCCCGGCGGGAACCTTCGCGTAGGTCCAGTGACCGCCGACCGCGAGAATGATCCCGTGCACCACCAGCAGGCCGAGGCAAAGGCGCGAAAGCGGGAACCGCCGCCACGTTCCGGCCAACACCGCCAAGCCAATCCACACCGGCGCATTCTCCAGGGCCCAGGTAAGGCGATCCGCCTTGGGCGCCACGCCCAACACGACCTGAACCGCGAGGGTGATCCCGACCATGGTCCGCAGGAACATGCCGGCAGGTTGCGCCGACACCGCCGGGCTGACGAGCGACATTCTCCGGGAGGCACCGGGCGGAGTTGGCCTGCCGCAGCCTTCCCGTTAGGGTTGTCCGATGCCGCTCGTGCGCATCCTCGTGGACGGATACAGCCTGCTTCATCAGTGGCCCGAACTCGCCCCGGGCGCTCCTCGGCATTCGGCCAAGGCCCGCGATGCGCTGGTCGCCAAATTGACCGAGTATCGCGACGCCACGAACACGCCCATCACCATCGTTTTCGACGGGCAAGGCGCACCGGCCGGCACACCGAAGGTGATTTCCACCCGCGAGGTGGAAGTCCTGTATTCCAAGGGCAACAAGACCGCGGACATGGTGATCGAGCGGGCCGCCTACCGCTTCCGGGAATATGGCCCCGTGCTGGTGATCACCGACGACCACGCCGAGCGAGATACTGTGATTGGTTTCGGCGGACTGGCCTCCAGCTGCGCCACGTTCGTTGCCCAGGTCAATGGCACCCTCGGCGAAACCGCCACGGACCTTGCAACCTACAATCGCCGGGAACGGGACCGGTTCCGGCGCGGGCTCTGAGGCGCGGCAGAAGGCTGGCCAGGTGCGATCCAACCTGTATTGTCCCCGCGTGCTGACGACCCAAATCCGCTGCCTTGGCCTGCTGTTGCTGGGCCTGGTTGTCGGACCGATCCCCTCGGCGCTGGCCCTGCCATCCGATTTTGAGCCCGAGGTCGCCCACTTTGAAGTTGCTGACCAGACGTCGCCGCCACCCCCGGCGCCAATCGTCTTCACCGGCTCTTCGACGATTACCCGCTGGCAGTCCCTCGTCGCTGATTTCCCCGACCTGCCGGTCATGAACCGCGGGTTCGGCGGTTCCCGTTATTCGGATATCCGGGCCCATTACGAACGGGTCATCCTACGCTACCGGCCCTCGGTGGTCGTCCTGTATTCCGGCGACAACGACCTGGCCGAAGGTTGGGCGGTGTCGGCCGTGTTGGGCGACTTCACCAATGTGGTGAACCGTATCCGGGGCGACTTGCCCGCGACCCGAATCCTGGCGGTGTCCATCAAGCCCAGCCCTGCCAGGCTCCGGCTCATCGAACAGCAGCGGCAGTTCAACGAGGGCGCCCGGCGGTTCTGCGCGACCACTACCAACGTGGTTTTCCTCGATACCTTTTCCGCGATGCTCGACCAGACCGGCCAACCGCGCATCGAACTGTTCGGCCCCGACCGTCTTCACATGAACGCCACCGGCTACGCCCTGTGGCGCGACCTGATCAATGCCGAGTTCAGCCGCTGGGGGATCAAGCGGCGCACCTCAATCCGCGCGCTGCCGGTCATCGCCGGTCTGGTGCTCGCAGGACTCACCGGCGGGCTCATCTGGTGGCGCCGCCAGCGAACGTCCAAACCAACCGGCGCATGAAGAAGAAGTGGCTCATCCCGCTGGCCTTGGGCGTCGCCCTGCTCTGGATCAATCGCCCCGGCCGGAACCAGGCGGTCCGTCTCCCCACTGGCAACATCCCCATGCCCGCGTGGACGATGCGGGACCTGCAAGACCGTCCCGTGGCCTCCACCAACTTCGCCGGCAAGGTGTTGATCCTGAATTTCTGGGCGACTTGGTGCCCGCCGTGCATCGCGGAGATTCCCGACCTCAAGGCGTTCCACACTGCGCACGAGGCGGAAGGGGTGGTCGTGCTGGGCGCGGCCATCGACGAGGACGGAGCCGCGAAGGTGAAGCCCTTCGCCGCGCGCAACCACATCAACTATCCGGTCCTGCTGGCGGACCTGGCCGTCCAGGAGCAGTTCGGCGGCGTTAGCGGGGTTCCCACCACGTTCATCGTGGACCGGACCGGTCGAATGATTGCCCGTTACCTCGGACCGCTCAACGAAGCGGAATTGAACCGGGCCATTGCCCCGTTGCTGGCACCGGCGGTCATTCCGCAGCGCTGACCGGCGCGTCCTCCGCTTCCTTTTCCGGCAGGAAAAGCGCGAGCACTGTGGCCGGAATGAACAGCATCGCCGCGTAGAGCAGCGCGTGGCGGTAATCGTTCAGCTTGGTGAAAAGCCCAAAGTAAACCGTGCCGGCAGCGGCCGCGATACGACCGAAGTTGTAGCAAAATCCGGCGCCGGTGGTGCGCAGCAGTGTCGGGAACAATGGCGGCAGGCACATCGTGAAGAGGCCGAAGACCCCTTGGCACACGCCGATGGCCAAGAGCCACAGCCGCAGTGCGTCGTAGCTCCAGGTCTGCGAATACGCCGCCGCCATGCACACGAAGTAGGCGGCCAGCATCGACACCAAGGCCCGGCGATAACCAAACAGGTGGGCCAGCCAACCCGCCAGGAAGTTGCCCGCAATGGAACCGGCCATGACGAGGAACAACGCAACCGTGGCATGTGACTGTCGGGCGGCCGGCTCCAGGGATGCCACCTCGGGCAGCGAACGCAGGTGCGTTTGGTGCCAGAACATGAACGTCCAGTGGGCGGTCAGCGAAACCCCGCAGATCGCAAGCACCCGCCACGTGGTGGACGCCACCGGCTTCCGGAACAGGGCACCCAAGCCGGGAACTTCACCGCTCTTGGCCCGCGCCCGATGCCATTCTTCCGGCTCGGGCACCGCGCGCCGAATCCAGAGCACCACCAGCGCCGGCAGGATGCCAACGAGGAAGACCGCCCGATACGGCTGGGACTTCAGCGCCCAGCCGGCCACACAGGCCAACACCACGCCGACATTTACGCCCGTCTGCAACACCGCCGCGATCCAAGGGCGCCACTTACGCGGCCAAGTCTCGGAAAGCAGCGAGGCTCCGACCGCCCATTCCCCGCCAATGCCCAGCGCCGCCAGGAACCGGCAGATCAGCAGCTGCCACCAGGTCTGGGCAAAGAAGGAAAGTCCCGTGAAACCGGCGTAGGCCAGGATCGTGAGGCAGAGCGCCCGGCTGCGGCCGATCTTGTCGCCGATCCGTCCGAAGAAGCCCCCGCCCAGGGCCCAGCCCACAAGGAAGGCCGCCTGGATGATCGAAGCCCGGTTGTCCACTTCGGCCTTCTGCTCGGCGACCGTCAGCGAAAGCCGCATCAACTCCGCGACGAAGGGCACCGCCACCAGCGTGTAGAGATGCATGTCCAAGCCGTCGAACATCCAGCCCAGCCACGCAGCGAGGCCGGAACGGCGTTGTTCCGGCGAGAGGTCGCGGAGGCGGGTAGCCTGGACGGGAGCGGAATTGATCATGCGGTGGAGCCCCCGCATTTAGCGGGCGAGCCCGGATCAGAACAAACCCTTTCTCCCGGCGGCACCGAGGAAACCTGTCGTCGACGGGGCAGTTTCCATCGCGCGCCCAGTCATCCTCCACGGGACGCCCGGCACTTTCTTTTGCCTCGGCCCCGCGCTTTGGGCGCAAATGCGCAAAGTTCCATCGGTCGCTGGAAAAAAGACTTTGCAAACGCCGGGGGGTTCCCCATTTTCCGCCCGCTTTTTGGTTCGGGGCGTAGCGTAGCATGGCTAGCGCGCCTGGTTCGGGTCCAGGAGGTCGTGAGTTCAAATCTCACCGCCCCGACCATTTGCAAACCGCCGGGTGAGCGGTGAAATCATCCTGTCCGTGCGCACGTGGCGGAATTGGCAGACGCGCTACTTTGAGGTGGTAGTGCCGTAAGGCGTGCAGGTTCAAGTCCTGCCGTGCGCACCAATTTCATACCGGCTCCCCTGTGGGAGCCGGTTTCTTTTTTTTCCGGGGCTATTCGTCGGAGTCTTCGCCTGGCTCGGTCGCAAGCTGGGCTCCGGTCGCCTTCGCGATGGCCTGCCGGAGTTCGTGCCGGAAGGTGTAGCGATGGGCCGGCGTGAGGAGCAAACGCCGCCGTAGCCCGCTCAGGCGATGGACCACCAGGCCGCGATGCGAAACATCCCAGGAATTGGCCCACGATTCGGTCTTGAGCCAGTTGCTGTCCCGCTTGGGTGTGCCGACGCGGCGAATATCCGCGAATCGGATTCGGCGCAGGGTCAGGCCGAACAACGTGATCCGAAGCGAAGTCCGGCCGATGACGTAATCCACCTGGCCGCGCAGCCAAAGCAGGACCGCGACAACTAGCACGAAACCGGCACCCAGCGCGAGGGGCAGCATCAACTTCGGAGGCACACTGGAAGTGCAACCGACCCGGCCCTGCCCTTCAAGGTGAAAGCCGGCCTACTGCGGGAGCGGCGGGGGCACCGGCGCCGGACGGGTCCGGGGCACGGGCACGACCGGATTGGCGCCGGGCGCCGGCGTGTAGCCACCGGCCGGCGCGATCGGCGTCGGCACCGTCGGATCAACTCCACCTGTAATCACCGAACCGCGGCCGCGAACTTCAGCAAACCCGGAATCCACCGGCTGGGCCGCACCGCCGCCAGTAATCACCCCGGCGCCAGTTCCCCGTTGCCCGATGATTGTCGCCCCACCACCACCGCCACCGCCGGGTGAAGGATTCATGCCCGGACGCGCCCCTGGAGTCGGGATGTTCCCGCCGGGCGCAGTGCCCACGGTCGGCTTCATTCCGTTGTCCTTGAAGTTCAGCGTGGCTTCATTGCCGCCGTTCATCACGCGGACGGTTTCCTTCTTGGGATCGATGGCGACGATCTGGAAGCCCTCGAACTCCTCGCCTTCGCTGGCGGTGACGTAGTCCGGACCCTTGGCCCCGGGCCGATTGACGACGAGGTAAACCTTCTTCACGCCCTTCAGCAGCGAGAAACCGGTCACGAAGATGGGCAAGGCCACGGGCGGGTTGCTCACAACCACTGGCACTTCCGGCGCGGGCGGGGGGGGCGGCTTGATGGCAAAGGCGTTCCGCAGGACCAACCGCCGGTAAGGATTGCCGCTCTCGGGCGCGGCCGGCGTGCTGGTCGCAGCCTTGGCCAGCAATTCGGCGGCTTCGGCCTCCAAGGCCGCGTCGTCCGTCGCCGCAGCGGCAGGCGGCGTCGCAGCCGGATTTTCCGCCGCGAGGATCGGCGTGAAAATCAGGCTGGCCACGCAGAGCGCCACCGGCATTCCGAAGCTCAATTTCACGGGCGGACCGTATCGCATGGAGGGATGAACACCAGCCGGAAGGAATCGTTGCCGGCCATCCGGGCGCATCCCTTTGCCGAGGCTGAGCCGGCAGTCGGAGCGCCCGCGGTAGCTGCCGACGTAAGTCGGTGGCAGGCACGCCGCGCCGGCCGCCACGCCCACGGACTAACGTCCGCAGCTACCGCGCGAACCGGCCCCGGTCGGCGCCCGAACGCCCCATGAACCGGGGCGCCTCCGGTTCATGGGACCCCACCAGAACGATCAGTTCTTTGGGCTTTGAGCTTTGGAAATTGCGCTTCACCCTGACTCCATGAGTTCACCCACCGCCCCGGCCGCCAGCGCCGAAAAGTGGCCGCCGCAGGTCAAGTTCATCGTCGGCAACGAGGCCTGCGAACGCTACAGCTTCTACGGCATGAAGGGCATCCTCGCCGGCTACATCACCGGCGAGGTGATCCGCGGCGGGCTGGGCCTGACGAAGGACACGGCCACGCTGTGGATCCACCTCTTCATCATGGCCAACTACTTCACGCCGCTGTTCGGGGCCTACGTGTCGGACCGGCTGTGGGGACGCTACAAGACGATCCTGTGGATCTCCCTGTCCTACTGCCTGGGCCACGGGGTGCTGGCGATGAGCGACTTCACGGACGACCTTCAGATCCGGACTTGGCTGCTGTGGGCCGGGTTGGCCCTGATTGCCTTTGGTGCCGGCGGCATCAAGCCGTGCGTGTCCGCCTTCATGGGCGACCAGTTCCGGGAAGGCCAGTCGCGCCTCTACCAAAAGGCTTACGCGGCGTTCTATTTCTCGATCAACTTCGGCTCATTCTTTTCGTTCCTCACGATCCCGTTCATCGCCAAGAAGGCCGGCTATGGCTGGGCGTTCGGGGTTCCCGGCATCCTGATGGCCGTCGCGACGTTCATCTTCTGGCTCGGGCGCGACCGCTACACCAAGGTGCCCCCGGCCCGGGAGACGCGCGCGGCCGGATTTTTCCCGGTCTTCTTCGCGGCCCTGGCCAACCGCCAGTCCGGCCGGCCGTTCTGGGACGGTGCCCGGGGCAAGTTCTCCGCCGAGGAAGTCAGCGCCGCCCAATCGGTCCTGCCCGTGCTCAGTATCTTCGTGCTCATCCCGCCGTTCTGGGCCATGTTCGACCAGCACTCGTCCACCTGGATTCTTCAGGCCAAGGACATGATCGCCTTCAAGGTCACCGAGAATTACTCCATCGGCGGCGAGGAGATGCAGTCGCTGAATCCCCTGTTGGTCATGATCCTCGTGCCGTTGCTGACCGGCGTGCTCTATCCCCTGTTCGGTCGCTGGGTCACGCCGCTCCGGCGCATCGGCCTGGGCATGTTCGTGGCCGGAAGCTCCTACCTCGCCGTGGCCTGGCTCCAGCAACGCATCGCCGGCGGCGAGAAGATCAGCGTGCTCTGGCAGACGTTGCCCTATGTGATCCTGACCACGGCGGAAGTGCTGGTCTCGACCACCGGGCTCGAGTTCGCCTACACTCAGGCCGCCAAGTCCATGAAGAGCATCATCATGAGCTTCTGGCTGCTCACCGTGGCGGCCGGCAACGGTCTGGTGGCCCTCATCACGCAGTTCGGCGGCGGCCACGGAGCCAATGACTCCTCGGTGACCCCCGGGCGTTTCCTGCTCTACGCAGGGATGACCTTCTCAGTCTCGTTGATCTTCGTCGTGGTCGCGAGCTTCTACCGCTATCGCGACACTCCCGCAGCACCGGCCAAAGCGTGACTGAAACTTTTCAACCTCCATCCCACTCCTCTCAGCCATGTATCGCGTCAAAGGTGCCGACCAGAAGGAATACGGACCCATCTCCGCCGAACAAGTCGGCCAATGGATCCAGGAAAACCGCCTGAACCGTTTCTCGCTGGTCGAGCGCGACGGTGAACCCGGCTGGAAACCGCTGGAACAGTTCCCGGAGTTCGCCGCGTTGCTCGGCCCTGCTACGACGGCGACGCCCGTCGGCAGTGGTTGGGCAGGTGTGCCGTCGGACCCACAGGCGGTGGCCCGCCAGCTCAAGGCGCCGGCGTTGCTGCTCATCTTCTTCGCCGTCGCGGGCATCGTGTTCGCGATCTCCGGCCTGTTCCTGAAACAGTTCTGGGTGGACGCGGTGATCCGCGGAATCGAGCAGATGAACCTGCCCATCGACGCCAACGCGCGCGCCCAGTTGGATGCGGCCCGCAACGCCGGCATCGGCGCGATGGACGTGGTGCAGGTCGTCTTCGGCGCGGCGATGAACGTGGTCATGCTCCTCGGCGCCCTGAAGCTGATGAAGGTCCAGTCTTGGGGCTTCGCCCTGGCGGGAGCGATTCTGGTGATGCTTCCCTGCGGGAGTTTCTGCTGCTGCCTCGGCATTCCGTTGGGCATCTGGATCATCGTCCTGCTGAACAAGCCCGAGGTGAAGGCCGCCTTCCGCTGACCCGTGGACACCGCGATGACCAAGCCACCGCCCATCGGAGCCGCCCCGGGCTTCCGTGGTTGGGCCCGTTGGGGGTGGCTCGCCGGGCCGCTTGTCTTGGCCGGGCTGTTCGTGCTCTGGCGCTTCGAGCCCGCTGGCCAGTTCTTCTTCCCCCGCTGCTGGCTTTACCAGACGACCGGCCTGCAATGCCCCGGCTGCGGCACCACCCGCGCCTTGCACGCCCTGCTGCACGGCGACGTCGTTGCGGCGCTCCGGCTCAACGGCCTTGCCGTCGTCGGCCTCGTCCTCGGAGGCTGGTTTGCCCTTCGTTGGGGTTGGGCCTGGCGCACCGGACGCTGGTGGCGGAATCCGTTCGCCCACCCCTACATGATTGCGGCGCTGGGCGGCCTCACCGTCGGCTTCGGCATCGCGCGGAATCTGACCTGGTAAAGCGGCGTTGGCGGCTGGGTTTGAACTGGCCGTTGGCACCCTCCGCATCCAACCTGCGGCCATGTTCCTCCGCTGGTTCCTGCTGCTCGGCCTAGCCATCTCGCTGCCAGGTTTCGCCCACGCGGCGCCCGTGCTTTCCTGGACCAATACGCTGCTGACTGTCCGCGATCCGCGCCTGCCCGGCGGCAAGCTGGAGGTCTGGTATCTGGAAGCCTTCTGCCGCGCCGGCGGCCACGCCCGGAAGTGGGACCAAACTCGCGTGCAGCACCAGACCACGCTGACCTTCGCCGCCCCGGACGGCTCGGAGCTACGCTTCCGCACGCTCGTGGACACCAACGTGGAAGTGCTCCACGAGGTCCGCGCCGGTGACGACGGCCTGGAGCTGACGTTTCTCCTGACCAACCGCGGGGCGGCCCCGTGGGACATCCAGTGGTTCCAGCCGGCCTGCGTCCGGGTGGCGGACTTCACGGGCCGCGACCAGCAGGGTTACCTCGACCGCAGCTTCGTGTTCACCGAGGCCGGGCTCACGCCGCTGAGCCGGATGCAGCGGACGACCAACGCGCTTTACCTCGGCGGCCAAGTTTACCTCCCCGCGGGCATCCGCGAAGCCGACGCCAATCCGCGTCCCGTGGCCCGCAACCGCGTGACCAACGGCCTGATTGGCTGCTTTTCCGGCGACGACCGCTGGCTGCTGGCCATCGCCAGCGACCGGACCTTCGAGCTCTTCGAGGGCGTCTACGTCTGCCTGCATAGCGACCCGCTGATCGACGGCCTGAAGCCCGGTGAATCCAAACGCCTCCGGCAGCGAATCTACCTCCTGCCCAACGATCCCGCCGCGCTGCTCCGCCGTTACCGGGCCGACTTCCCCCGGCCCGACGCGGGATGGTGAGCGGCCGGGGCCGGGGCGCCGGGCGGGCGTCGGCGGCGATTCGCACGCCGATTTGGCAGGCACATCGCCCGTGTTAAGGTGAAGGGCAATGATTGTGACGCCTGACCGTTCCTGGCACGCACTTCCCGTCGGAGAGGTCTTCACCTCCCTTGGCACCTCACCCACGCAGGGCCTTTCCGCCACAGAGACGGCCGACCGCCTGGGCAAGCACGGCCCCAATGAACTTTCGGCCCGGGCGGGCACGTCGGCCTGGAAACGCTTCCTGCTCCAGTTCCACCAGGTGCTCGTCTATGTGCTGCTGGCCGCCTCGATCAAGTCGGCCGTGCTCGGCGAATTCGTGGACGCCGCCGTGATCTTCGCCGTCGTGTTCATCAATGCGGTGGTCGGCTACCTGCAGGAGGCCAAGGCGGAACGGGAGATCGGCGCCCTGTCCAAAATGCTGTCCGCCGAGGCGACCGTGCGGCGGGAGGGGCGCCGCCAGCGGGTGCCGGCCGCGCAGTTGGTTCCGGGCGACGTCGTGCTGCTCCAATCCGGGGACCGCGTGCCGGCCGACCTGCGCCTGTTCACGGTCCGCAGCCTGCAATGCGAGGAAGCCGCGCTCACGGGCGAATCGGTGCCGGCCGAAAAGTCCGCGGAACCGCTTCCGGAAAAGACCGGGCTGGGCGACCGGCGCAACCTCGCCTTTGCCGGCACGATGGTCACTTACGGACAGGCCGAGGGCGTGGTCATCGCCACGGGCGACCGCACCGAAACGGGCCGCATCGCCACGCTGATCGCCGAGGCCGTGGACCTGATGACTCCGCTGACGAAGAAGATCCAGGCCTTCAGCCATATTCTCGTCTACATCATCCTGGGGCTGGCAGTGATCACCTTCCTGATCGGCTGGCTGCGCGGCAATCCGGCCGACGAAATGTTCATGGCCGCCATTGCCCTGGCCGTGGGCGCGATTCCCGAAGGCCTGCCCGCGGCGGTCACCATCACCCTGGCCATCGGGGTCAGCCGCATGGCCCGCCGCCGCGCCATCATCCGCAAGCTGCCGGCGGTCGAGACGCTCGGCAGCACCACGGTGATTTGCTCGGACAAGACCGGCACGCTGACCGAGAACCAGATGACCGTGCAGTCGGTCTACGCGGGCGGGGAATGGTTCGAGGTGACCGGCAGCGGCTATGCCCAGGGCGGCGAAGTGCTCCAGGCCGGCCGGCCGGTTGCCCTGGCCAGCCATGCGGCCCTCGCGGAAACCCTGCGCGCCGGCGTGCTCTGCAACGACACGCAGCTCGTGCCGGACGAGGCCGGGCGCCCGAAGGTGCAGGGTGATCCGACCGAGGCAGCCCTGCTGGTCGCCGGCCTGAAAGCCGGCTTCGCCCACGCCGACACCCACACCACCAGCCCGCGCCTGGACGTCATCCCGTTCGAGTCGGAGCACATGTTCATGGCCACGCTCCACCACGCGGAGCCGAGGGTGATCTACAAGAAGGGCGCGCTCGACCGCCTCCTGGCGCGCTGCGAGCGGACCCTCCTCGCCGACGGGACCGAAGTGCCGGTGGATGCCGCCGCAATCCACGCCGCGGGTGACCACCTCGCCGCGCAGGGCCTGCGGGTGCTGGCGTTCGTCCGCCGCCGGGTCGCCGCCGACCATGCTCAGCTGTCCCCCGCCCACGTGTCCGGGGGGCTGACCTTCCTCGGCCTGCAAGGCATGATGGATCCTCCGCGCGCGGAGGCCGCCGAGGCCGTGCGGGACTGCCTCCGCGCGGGCGTGCGGGTCAAGATGATCACCGGGGACCACGCGGTCACGGCCGCGACCATTGCCCGTCAGCTCGGCCTGAGGGGCGCCACCCACCCCGACGGCTCGCTCCGGGCCGTCACCGGCAACGAACTGACGCAGGTCAGCGACGCCGCCCTGCCCCAGCTGGCGGAGGACACCGCGGTGTTCGCGCGGGTCGCTCCCGAACAGAAGCTCCGGCTGGTTCGGGCGCTGCAAGCCCGCGGCCACGTCGTGGCCATGACCGGCGACGGGGTGAACGACGCCCCGGCGCTGAAGCAGGCCGACATCGGCATCGCCATGGGCATCACGGGCACGGACGTCGCCAAGGGAGCGGCCGCCATGGTGCTGACCGACGACAATTTCGCCTCCATCAAGGCCGCGGTCGAGGAAGGGCGGAACGTCTTCGACAACCTCGTGAAGTTCATCGTGTGGACGCTGCCCACCAACGGCGGTGAGGGGCTGCTGCTGCTGACCGCGATCGTGCTCGGCGCCGAGCTGCCAGTGCTGCCGGTGCAACTGCTCTGGATCAACCTGACCACGGCGATCTTCCTCGGGCTGATGCTGGTCTTCGAGCCCAAGGAGCCCGGGCTGATGGACCGGCCGCCCCGCGATCCGCAACAGCCGTTGCTCTCCCGGCCGCTGGTGATGCGCACCCTGTTCGTCTCGCTGCTCATGCAACTCGGCGGCTACGGTCTCTTCCTGTGGGAACAACGGGTCCACGGCGCGTCGGTCACCGAGGCGCGGACCATCGTCGTCAACCTGATCGTCGTGGCCGAATGTTTCTACCTGCTGAACTGCCGCTCGCTCACGCAGCCGTTCTTCCGCCTAGGATGGTTTTCCAACGCCTGGATCTGGGCCGGCATTATCGTCATGCTGGGCGCGCAATTGCTCTTCAACTACCTGCCGCTCATGAACCGCCTGTTCCATACGGCCCCGGTTCGCGCGGACACCTGGTTGCACGTCAGCCTCGTCGGCCTGGCCGTCTTCGTCCTCATTGAACTAGAGAAGCGCCTCCGCTTCCGCCATAGTCCCGGGAACCTCGCCACCTCCGGTTAATCCCTCCCCGCCATGACTGTCTCCGTCTTCGACACCAAGCCATACGACCGCCAATTCCTCGAAGCCGCGGCCGACGCGGCGCAAATCACCTGGCGCTTCCATGACTTCCGGCTGACCAGCGAAACGGCGGACGCCGCGCGGGGCGCGACCGCCATCTGCGGGTTTGTGAATGACCACCTGGATGAAGCCTGCGTCCGGCGGCTGGCCGAGCTCGGGGTCCGGCACGCCGCCCTGCGCTGCGCCGGCTTCAACAACGTGGACCTACCCGCCGCGCGGGCCGCCGGCCTCACGGTCAGCCGGGTGCCGGCCTACTCGCCGCACGCGGTGGCGGAGCACGCCGTCGCCCTGCTGCTGACGCTCAACCGCAAGATTCACCGGGCCTACAACCGGGTGCGTGAACACAACTTCTCCCTGAACGGACTCACCGGGTTCGACCTCTGCGGCAAGACCGTCGGCATCGTCGGCACCGGCCGGATTGGCCGGATCGCCGCGCAGATTTTCCGCGGTTTCGGTTGCCAGATCCTGGCCTACGATCCCTTCCCGGCCACGGAATGGGCGGCCGAAAACGGGATCCGTTACGTCCCGTTGCCCGAATTGCTGGCGGCCGGCGACGTCGTGTCGCTGCATCTGCCGCTCACGCCGGATTCCCATCATCTGCTGAACCGCACCACGTTGGCGGCCATGAAACCCGGCGCCTACCTCCTCAATACCAGCCGCGGCAAACTCGTGGACACCACGGCGCTGCTGGAAGCGCTCAAGTCCGGCCACCTCGGCGGCGTGGCCCTGGACGTTTACGAGGAGGAGGAAGGCGTGTTCTTCGAGGACCTGTCGGCGCAGGTGCTGCCGGACGACGAGCTGAACCTGCTGCTGACTTTCCCCAACGTTCTGGTCACCGCCCATCAGGCGTTCCTGACCCACGAGGCGCTCCACGAGATCGCGCGCGTCACCGCGGAAAACCTGATCCGCGCCGGCGCCGGCCAACCCTTGCTGCCGGACACGCAATTGGCGTGATCCGCCCGCTCCCGATGCAGGGCGGCCCGAGGCCACCCGCGCCCGGCTGGATCGGGGGGCGGAAAATGACCCGGACCTCACCGAGGCGCGACCTTGCGGCGGTTTTCGCCGGAATTCGAACGCCTGTCGCACGGAGGAGTTGGTAACCGGACGCCAGACGATCACCCACCTCTCGGGCGAAAACGCGAGCAGCGACGAGGTCATCCGTCGCATCCCGTGAGAGGTCAACTGGGCCGGGGCGCGGTAGGTCCGGCATCCCCGAGACGGCCACGGCCGGCCCGGCCTATTCCTTCGGGAAGGAGCCGGTGTGGCAGTTGTGGCAGCTG
>JBIIUN010000013.1:0-25299 GCA_044339945.1 Kapaibacterium sp. (SeqCode) | reverse complement strand
GGCCGGCCATACCGTCACCCTGCCGGCGGGTTCGGAAGTGGATGTGACCCAGACGTTGGGTGGGACTTACACGGTGCACGCGTCGGGCGGGCTATTCCGCATCTCGGGCAAGGACGCCGACGCGCTTGGTCTCCAACCGGAAACCACGCCGGCGCCGGCCGCCGCGACGGGCGACGCGGTGAATGAGCAGATGGTCTGGGAAACCCTGAGGTCCTGCTACGATCCGGAAATTCCGGTCAATATCGTCGATCTGGGATTGGTCTACGACATGGGCATCGAGGATCTACCCAGCGGAAACAAGAAGGTCTTCGTCAAGATGACGCTCACCGCACCCGGGTGTGGCATGGGAGCGACCATTGCGGGCGATGCCCAGCAGAAGATCCTGATGCTCCCAGGTGTCGAAGACGCCAGCGTGGAAATCGTTTGGGATCCGCCCTGGCATCAAAGCATGATCACGGCGGAAGGCCGCCGTCTCCTGGGAATCGAGTAGGTGCGGCTTCAGCGAGCCCGCTCGAAGGCGGCGCGCAGCCGCTCCACGCGCTTGCGGTTTACTCCGAGGTCGGAATAGCCCACCCGCGAGGCGGACCGGACGTGGATGACCTTGGCCGCCGGATCGACCAAGAACTCGACGTCATCGACAAACCGGAAGATCGCGGAGCGAAACTCGGCCCGGAGGTAGTCCTGCTTGGATTCCACCACCGTCGCCCGGGGTTGGGCCTGAATCGCACCGCGCAGAGATTCCAGCGCCTCGGTTCCGGTTCCGGTGAAGGCCAACGGCGGTATTTGGTGATCGCCCTCCGCATCTTGGCTGCACACGCAGTTCGGGGAGGCAGGGCAGGGAAGCAGGCGTCCACCTTGGACCCCGAGAATTGGGCGTTGGTTCATGTGGCAGCCGGCGACGCCCGCGGCGATTCCGACCAAACAGAGGGCCAAACTGGCGCGGAGGCGTTTCATGCGGGGAGGGTAGCTCAGGAACCGCGGAAAGCACGGCGAACCCGCAGTCCGAACCCCGACCGCTGGACGCGTCCTTGCCAATTGAGTTTACGCGTGTCAATGTGATCTCGGACTCCGGAAGTGGCTGTCGGCAGCCTGTTTTCGGGCTCAACGTTTGACTTTCGCCCGGCACGTTCATTAACTCTCGCGCACTCGTTCCCCGGAGCCTCACTTCTGGCTGCGGACAACGGGTGGATTGGATCGAAATTGTGGCAGCAAAAGACGACTATCTGATTGATACCATGCTCGACATGGGGCTTCTGACCCATGAGCAGGTGGATGCCGGGCGCGCGGAAGCCGAAGTCAACGGCGAAGGCGTGCTCGATACGATGGTGAAGGGCGGCTCGCTCGATCCCGCAATGGTCACGATGGCCAAGGCGACCTACTTCGGCGTCGAGGCGGTGAATCTTGGCGAGCAGCGGCTCGGAGACGACATCATCAATCTCGTTCCCCGCCATGTTGCCAAGCGATTCAACGCGGTTCCGGTGGGGCAGAACGATTCCGGCGCGGTGATCGTGGCCTTGGCCGACCCGGCGGATATCGATGCGGTGGACGGTTTGCGGCACGCGCTGAACAAGGAAATCGAACTCCGGGTCACGAGCACTCAGGACATCGAGGCTTCGATCGGCCGCTACTATGGTGGGTCGAGCAAGGACGATGGCGGCATCGCCAAGATGATCCAGGACATCACCGAGGGTGAGGTCGAGGTTTCCGAGTTGAAGGGGGATGTCTCCGGGGACGGCGATGCGGTCGATGCCGACGCGCCGATCATGCGGCTCGTCAACCAGATGATCGCGGATGCGTTCAAGAAACGCGCTTCTGACCTTCACTTGGAACCGTTGGCGAAGCGATTCCGCCTGCGGTTCCGCATTGATGGTGTCTGCGTTGAGCAACCGGATCTTCCCAAGCGACTTCAGGCGCCGGTCATCGCCCGGCTTAAGATTCAGGCCGGCATGTCCATCGCGGAGAAGCGGATTCCGCAAGACGGCCGTATCAATTGTCCGGTCGGCGGCGGCAAGACAATTGACCTCCGCGTCAATTGCCTGCCGACCCAGCATGGCGAATCGATCGTCATGCGTATCCTCGACAAGTCCGGCCTCAAGCTGGGTTTGGCGGAACTTGGCTTCTTTGCCGACGACCAAGCCACCTTCGAACGGTTGGTGGGTCTACCGGACGGCATTCTGCTGGTCACCGGCCCCACCGGTTCGGGCAAAACGACGACGCTGTATTCATGTCTCAATTACATTAACCGCCCGGACCGGAAAATCATCACGGTAGAGGACCCGGTGGAATACATGCTGGCGGGCATCAATCAGGTTCAGGTTCACGAACACATTGGCTTCACGTTTGCGTCGGCCCTTCGGTCGATGCTTCGCCAGGCGCCCAACGTCGTCATGCTGGGTGAAATTCGTGACTTGGAGACCGCGTCCATCGCGATCAACGCTTCGCTGACCGGCCATTTGGTGTTTTCAACGCTGCACACCAACGATGCGCCCAGCGCGGTGACTCGTCTCATCGACATTGGGGTTAAGCCGTTCTTGGTCGCCTCCTCCGCCCGGTGCCTCATGGCCCAGCGTCTGGTCCGGAAGATCTGCAAACACTGCATCGGGCCGAGCAACCCCAACGAAGCTGAGTGTCATGCGTTGGGGATTACCCCGGAGATGCTTGCCCAAGGCACGCCGAAGAAGGGGCGAGGATGTCCGGAATGCAACCGGACTGGCCATCGCGGACGGTTTGGTATCTTCGAGATCTTCAACATCAACGACGAGGCCCGCCGCATGATTTTCGAGAAAGTCCCCTCGAATGTGCTTCGCAACAAGGCCCGGGAAATGGGCATGCGGTCACTTCGTGAAGACGGCACTCGCAAGGTTTTGGCCGGCCTGACCACCGCCGAGGAAGTGATCCGCGCCACGGTGACCGACCACTGACGCGTGGCAATGTAACTGCTGCCCAATCCGCCCAGTCCCTAAGTTAGCAAAACGAGTTTCAAGGATTTCGCCATGTCGTATCAAATGTCCGATCTCTTGCAGTTGGTGGTATCCGAAGGTGCCGCCGACCTGCATATCCGGGTGGGAATTCCCCCGGTTATCCGCCTCCACGGAATTCTCCATCGGGTCGAGGGCCCGGTATTGAAGCCGGAGGACACGGAAGAGTTGATGCGGTCCATCACCTCCGAAGACCACATCCAGCACATCCGGGAAAAAGGCGGTGCGGACTTCGGGTTTGCCTTCGGTGAATTGGCCCGGTTCCGCGTGAGCGCCTTCAAGGAGAAGGGCAACTTCGCCCTCGTGCTGCGGCAAATCCCGAGCAAGCTGCTCACAATGGAGCAGATCGGCATTCCGCCAAGCGTCAAGGAACTGCTCTGGAAACCCCGCGGACTGATCCTGGTCACGGGACCGACCGGTTCCGGCAAAACCACCACCTTGGCGTCGATGATCAACATCATCAATGAGGAGCGGGACGAGGCCCACATCATCACTATCGAGGACCCGATCGAATACTACCACAAGCACAAGAAGGCGGTGATTACCCAGCGCGAGGTCAACGTCGACGTGCCCAACTTTGCCGAGGCTCTTCGCCGGGCCCTGCGCCAAGACCCGGACTGCATCTTGGTGGGTGAGTTGCGTGACCTGGAAACGATGGAGGCGGCCATCACTGCTGCCGAAACCGGTCACTTGGTGTTCGGCACGTTGCACACGACTGGGGCGGCCAAGACGATTGATCGTATCACCAACGCATTCCCGACCAACCAGCAGGAGATGATCCGCATCCAGCTGTCCACCGTGTTGCAGGCGGTGATTTCTCAGTTGCTCCTGCCCCGTTGTGACAAGCCGGGCCGCGTGGCGGTGTTCGAGATCATGGTCAACACTCCCTCGATCGGCGCGCTGATCCGGGACAACAAGACGTTCCGAATCAATTCCGACATCCAGACCGGTGCCAAGTTCGGCATGGTCACCCTCGACTCGTTCCTGATGGAGAAATACGAGGCCGGCATGATCGCCGAGGAGGAAGTCATCACGAAGGCGCAGGACCCCACCACCATCGTGATGAAGCTCCAGGAAGTGAAGCTGGCCAAGGCTGCGGCCGAATCGGCCGGAGGACGCAAATAGCTTATGTCAGAGGCCGTATCCGATCCGTTGTTGGCGCTCGTCCGCGAGCGGGGAATGCTGGATGACCTGCAAATGGAGGAGGTCATGCAGGAGCATCTGCGCAGCGGGAAACCCGTGGTGCAGGTGATTCAGGACTACGGCCTGATTGATGGGGACTCACTGCTCCAGATCGTCGCCGATCAGCTGGGGACGATGGTCGTCACCCTCGATGAGGAGGCGATGACGCCGGAGGTCATCGCCGCGGTTCCCGCGGAAAGCGCCCGGATGTATCAGTGTGTCCCGGTGGCCCTCTACGGCGATACCGTCCAGATTGCCATGATGGATCCGCTGAATCCCGCGGCAGTCGATGAACTGGGGTTCTCCATCAAGTTCCAGATCCAGTTGGTGGTCGCTGACCCGGCGGCGATCCAGAAGGCGTTGGGGAAATTCTATCCTGCGCAGGGCACTTCCTCGGGCTATGCCGACATGCTCAAGGAATTGGGCGCCGACTCCGTAGAATTCGAGGATGCCAAGGCAGGCGGGATCAAGATTGACGAAGGGACGAGCGATGCCCCGATCGTCAAGTTCCTCAATCTCGTGCTGATGCAGGCGGTCCAGGACCGTGCCAGCGACATCCATTTCGAGCCGTTCGAGGACGAGTTCAAGATCCGCTACCGGGTGGACGGCGCGCTTTACGAGATGGCGCCGCCGCCGAAACACTTGTCCGCGCCAGTGACCTCCCGCATCAA
Organism: Kapaibacterium sp. (SeqCode); assembly: GCA_044339945.1. GTDB lineage: Bacteria > Verrucomicrobiota > Verrucomicrobiia > Limisphaerales > UBA9464 > CAIWAH01. The sequence goes on along the minus strand of JBIIUN010000013.1, from coordinate 20,468 downwards.
GGTCATGGCCAACCTGAACATCTCGGAGCGACGACTGCCTCAGGACGGACGTATTTCCGTCAACATTGCGGGCAAGCAGATCGATCTCCGCGTGTCGACCCTCCCGACGGCCTTCGGCGAATCCGTAGTGCTGCGCGTGTTGGACCGCGGTGCGGTCAACCTGGAACTGGAGTCGCTGGGGTTGCCCAAGAAGATTTTCGATTTCGTCGGCGAAACGATCAACCAGCCCAACGGAATCTTCGCGGTCACCGGTCCTACTGGTTCCGGCAAAACGACTACGCTCTACTCCTGTCTGAGACGTATCAACACGATTGACGCCAAGCTGCTGACCGTTGAGGACCCCGTCGAATTCGACATCGAGGGGATCATGCAGGTGCAGGTCAATGAATCCGGCGGCCTGACCTTCATGAAGGCGCTGCGTGCGTTCCTGCGTCAGGACCCCGACATCATCATGCTCGGGGAAATGCGTGACTTGGAAACCGCCCAGATCGCGATCCAAGCGTCGCTCACCGGCCATTTGGTGTTGTCCACGTTGCACACCAACGACGCGGCCGGCGCCGTGACCCGTCTTGTGGACATGGGGGTCGAGCCGTTCCTCATCTCCTCGACCCTTTTGGCCGTGCTGGCCCAGCGGCTTATCCGCAAGGTCTGCAAGAATTGCCGGACACCCTTCGAACCGACCGAGAGCCAGTTGGCCCAACTCAACCTTTCGCCGCATGACCTCGGCGACCGGAGCTTTTTTTACGGCCGGGGCTGCCCCACTTGTAACGACAATGGTTATAAGGGCCGGAAGGGCATTTACGAGTTGCTGGTAGTGACGGATCCGGTGCGGAACCTGATCAACGAACGCGCCCCGACGGTCGTGGTTCGCCAGAAAGCCATCGAGATGGGCATGGTTACCCTGCGGGATGACGGCCTGCGCAACATCTTCGAGGGCGAATCGACCGTGGAAGAGATTTTGAAATACACCTGAGCCGCTGACAGGAAAGGACCGCTATGCCGAAGTTCAATTACGTTGCGATGGATTCCCGGGGCAAGGAGACCAAGGGAACGCTGGATGTCGCGTCGCAAAATGACGCCATCAACCGGCTCAAGGAAATGGGTTTCTTCCCCACCAAGGTGGTGGAGGCGGAAAAGCCCAAGGAGAAGAAGGAATCCAAGGGCGGCGGGGGCTCGGCACCTGCGCAAGGCGGCGGCGGCGGTGGGGCCAAGAAAGGCATCAACCTCAACATCCGCATTCCGGGCATGGGCGGAAAGGTGAAAGCCAAGGTCCTTTGCACCTTTACCCGGCAGTTGGCGACGCTCGTCGACGCCGGTTTGCCGCTGCTGCGCGGTCTGCGGGTTTTGCAGAAGCAGGAGCGCAATCCGACCCTGAAGCGGATTCTTGGGGACCTGTCGCTGTCCATCGAAGGCGGCAGCACCTTTTCCGAAGGCCTGGCCCAGCATCCGAAGGTGTTCAACAAGCTGTTTGTGAACATGGTGCGCGCCGGCGAACTGGGCGGCGTGCTCGAAGTCGTCCTGAACCGTCTCGCGGAGTTCATGGAGAAGGCGGAGAAGATCAAGGGCAAGGTCGTGGCCGCCATGTTCTATCCGGTGGCCGTCATGGTCGTGGCCTTGGGCATCTTGGCGCTGCTGATGATCGTCGTCGTGCCCAAGTTCCAGCAGATCTTCTCGGACCTGCTGGGCGACGGCAAGATGCCGGAGTTCACCCTGTTCGTCCTGAACATCTCCAACGTCATCAAGGACAAGACCATCCTGCTTGGCGATGCCGCGCCGTTTGGCCTGCCGGCCTTCCCCGGACCGGTCATTTGGGCGGTGGTCGCCTTTGTGATCGTGTTCAAGGTCACGCTGAAGACCAAGAAGGGCCAGTATGTCTGGGACAAGATCAAGCTGCACCTGCCGGTCTTGGGCGACGTGATTTCCAAGGTCGCCATCGCCCGGTTCTGCCGGACGCTGGGCACGCTGGTGAGTTCCGGTGTGCCGATCCTGCAGGCCCTGAACATCGTCAAGGAAACGGCCGGCAACATGGTGGTGGCGGCGGCGGTCCAGGCCATTCATGAAAGCGTCAAGGAGGGTGAAACCATCACCGCCCCGCTCGAAAAGTCCGGCGTCTTCCCGCCCATGGTGATCTCGATGGTGGACGTCGGTGAGCAGACCGGCGCGCTGCCGGAAATGTTGCTCAAGATCGCCGACAACTACGATGACGAGGTCGACAATGCCGTCGCGGCCATGACCTCGTTGCTGGAGCCGATCATGATCGTGTTCCTGGCCGTCATCGTCGGTTCGATCGTCATTGCGCTCTTCTTGCCGCTCATCAGCCTAATTGACCAGCTGGGTGGAAACGACGGCGGCGGCCCGGGTGAATGAGCTTAGCCTACCAGTTTCGCAGGACGGCCACCCCTCGGTGGCCGTTCTTTTTGCCGGAAATCAGAAGAACCGTTTGACGCGACCCGGAGATGTGGTGTAAATACAAAGTAGTTACACCGCACGGGCTATGGCTATACAAGCCGCAACGTGGACTTTGACTGGAACAATCCGCCGTTTGAGGTGGGGGAGACACTGACGACCCAAGAAATTGAGGAGTCGTTCGAGGATCCGTTTGCAGTCCGCCTGTTGCCTGACTCGCCGCGGTTCAGTGTGCAGGCGCGGTATTTCAATTTGGGCAAGACGGGTGGCGGCCAGGGAATCTTTAGCGTTTACCGGACAAACGGGAAAATGGTGCGGGTGATTGTATCCCGGGTGTTCACGGAGGCGGAGGAATTCCTCTACCAGCGGTCATTGCGGCAGAATTTGGATTCGTGACGATATGTCGTTGCCGGTGCTCAGTTCGTGGGAAGAAGTTCCCCTGTTCGACAGCGAGCAGGCGGAAGGCGCGTTCTGGGCCGAAAACCAGATCGAGCTGCGGCTCATGGAAGCGGCCAAGACGATGGCCTCCGAGCAGTCCGAATCGGTGAGCATCACGCTGCGGATCGACCCGCGGATGCTGGCCCGGATCAAGCGGATCGCCCGCGAGCGTTACCTGAATTACCAGAGCATGATCAAACAATGGCTCAGCGAACGGATGGAAAAGGAATTGAAGGACCGGTAGTTCTTCCGCGAGGCTTTGCCGACATTTCACCGCCATGATTACAGCCATGAAACGACCTGCCCCCCACGGTCCCGCCGCGGACCGGAACCGGTTGGCGTTCACCCTGATCGAGCTGCTGACCGTGATTTCGATCATCGCGGTGCTCGCGGGCATGGTGGTGGGCTTGGCGCCGGTGGCTTCGGCGAAGATGAAGGAGGCCCGGGTGCGGGGCGAACTGGCCGGACTGGTGACCGCGATCGAATCCTACAAGGCCAAGTTCGGGGTTTACCCGCCGGACCACACCTATAGGGCGACATTCCCGGGCGTCGGTGAGGTCACCTTGGTGAACCCGATCATGAATACGCTCTATTACGAGCTGACCGGGGCCTTGGTGGACAATCGGCAGGCCCTTTTCTTCACGGCAGATGATGAGGTCCAGTTGCGCGCCGACGTCCTCTTTAACCTTACCGGCCGGGAAGGGTTTGTGAACGCGATTCCCCGGGTTGGCATTGGTGCGACCTTGTCTCCCGAAGACCGGCAACTGAAGCGCCGCTTGTTTTCGCGGGAGTTCAAGGCCTACCAGAGCTGCGAAATTTTCCGTCGCACGAACAACGCGGGCTACGTCGACTTTGAAGTGTTGGCCGTGGGGCACAGCGGTGACGCTTCCGGCAAGAAGGGCGCAGGTGTTTCCTGGCCGCTGAACATCCCGGCGGCAGATCACCCGATCCCGACCAATCCCGGGTTGAACCCGTGGCGTTACGTTTCGACCAATCCCACCAACAATCCCAACAGCTTCGACCTTTGGGCGGAAATCATCGTCAAGGGCGAACGCCGGATCATCGGCAACTGGAAGAACTGAGTTTTGCACGGCTAGAAGACCACTCCCATGAACACCCATCCCAAGTTCCGCCGTTCCGCGACGCGCGGCTTTACCCTGATCGAACTGCTGGTCGTCATCGCGATCATCGCGATTCTTGCTGGCATGCTTCTCCCCGCCGTTTCCAAGGTCCGGGAAAACGCCCGCAAGAAGGAGAGCAAAGTGGATGCGGCCAACATCGTCGGCGCAGTGAAGGCCTACCAGACCGCGACGACCGGCCGGTTGCCAGCCTCGCGGGGCACGCGTGCCGCGGTCACCCCCGCGGTTCCGGATTTCACCTATGGGACGATGCAGAACGGAACCCAGGTGCTCAGCTCAAAGCGGAATACCTACGCGACAATCCAGAACGCCTCCGGAGCCGCGTGGCAGGTCAGCAACGCGGAACTGATGGCGATCCTCACTGACAAATCGTTGGATGCGAATTCGTTCCGGTCCGCAGGGATTGCTGGCATCGGCTACAATCAGGTGATGGACGTCGGTAATCCGGCCCGCGCGGTGAATGCGAACTCCGAATTGAATCCCCAGCACCAAGTTTACCTGAACACCAAGGTGGCCAAGGGCATTTCCTCGGGCGGGATTTCCGAGGCTGACATGATTTTCCGTGATCCGTGGGGTTATCCCTACATCGTGATCCTCGACTTGGATTACGACAACAAGGTCAAGGATCCCTTCGACAACCGGTTGGTAACGGCGGGGGCCCGCACGATTTCAGAAACGGTGCTCGTGCTCTCGCTCGGGCCGGACGGAAGGATTGACTTCAGCGCGAGCCCCGACGCCGGGGTGAACAAGGACAACATCTACAGTTGGCGCTGAACCTGCGAAGTTTCAGGACTCCGACCGCATTCGCCATGGACCATCGCCCATCAACCTCCAACCGCCGTTCCGCCTTCACGCTGATTGAGCTGCTGATCGTCCTCGCGATCATCGGGGCATTGGCCTCGCTCAGCATGCCGGCGTTCAAGGGTTTCGGGCAGGGGAACGCCTTGGCGGCGGCCGAGCGCCAGATGGCGGATGACATCGGTTTGGCCCGCCAGTATGCGATCAAGAATCGGTCCATTGTGTATTTGGTTTTCGCCGTGCCCGCGACGGTGGGGCCCAATGGTTTCGATACCGCGGCGCAAAATCTCCGGGCGCATGCTGCCCAGTTGCAGAATTCGCCTGCCTTGACGGCCTTGCCCGAGCTGCAAGTGCGAGCCTTGCGCGGCTTTTCCAACATCGTTTCCGGGATGTTCTCCAGCTACGCGATTTACACGGAACACGCCGTCGGTGAGCAACCGGGCACGGTTCGGCGCCGATATTTGACCGACTGGCGCGAGCTTCCGGACGGAATCGTGTTCCCGCTCAACATGGAGTCGGTGATTCCGGCGCAGCGCCTCCCGGAGTTTCCCAATGGCGAGACATTTCCACTGAACACAAAGGCGTTTCCATTTCCCGTCGCCCCGCGCCTCGGTGAACCGGTAGATGCCGTGCCGACGTTCCCGCTGCCATACCTTGCCTTTGACGCCACGGGCCGGCTGCACACCGACACCGGTGTTCCTCAGGATCAATATCTTGCCCTGGGCTTTGGCAGCGTTCTCGTGCCCCGTCTCCCGCCGGCCGTCGCGGGTTCAAGGGTTCCCGGGCCGCCCGATTTCTCCCGGCCGCTGGATTACATCGAAACCCCCCGGCTCAATCATACGAACAGCATCTTCCGGATCGCGGCGTTGACCGGCCGTTCCAAACTCTTCAAGCCGCAGACCAAATGAGAATCGACCCGCTTCCAATTCGCGCCGTCGGTCACCGCCGGGCCGCGGCGTTCACGATGGTCGAGATCGCCCTGTGCATCGCCATCGTGGCGATCGCCATGGTGGCGATCATGGGCGTGATGCCCACCGGCCTTTCGGTGCAGAAGCAGAACCTGGAGGACACGATCATCGACCAGGAGGCGCAGATCCTGATGGACACCATCCGCAGCGGTTCGGTTCGGTTCGATGAACTGACGAACTACGTGGACTACATTGTGGTTTCGCACCAACCCACGGGCACCGGCACCGCCATCCGGAGCAATAGTTTCCGGGGGAATTTCTTCTCCTGGCCCGTCAACTCTCCGCTGGCCGGCATCGACGCGGGCGGCAACCGGACCTTGATTGCGGAAGACATCGTCGGCCTGCTCTCGCAGCCGAAGCTCGACGTCTACCGGGACCGGTTTGGGACCAACAAGGTGGTGGCCCAGTTCCGGGCGTTCAGCGGGCCTTTGCAGGAGAAGATCCGGCCGGCGATCAATGGCACCACGAGGACCGATCAGATCGACTTTGCGTTCCGCTACCAAGTGACCGCCGAGATCAATTTGGTTCCCTTCGGCCCGGATTCGACCGACGCCCACGTGGGGCGCGACTTTAACCAGCGTTCTGTCTTCGACGTGCGGTTGACCTTCCGCTGGCCCGCCTATCTGTCGGCCGGGGAATACCGCGTCGGCAACAACGCGAAGACCTACAGCACGCAGGTCAGCGCCCAGCCCCGGGAGTATTTCCTGCCCGGCGGACGTTCGTCGGAAATCTACAGCAGCGGCATCCTGCGCCGCCGACTGAATGCCTCCTCCATGGTGCTGCAATGACGGTTCCCGCCGCATGAACTCGCCCAAACCCATTTCCCGTGCCCGTCCGCAGGCCGGCTTTTCGCTGCTCGAAGTGCTCGTGGCGGTCGGCCTCATGTCGATCGTGGTGCTCGCGCTCTACTCGATGTTTGACCAGACGCAGAAGGCGTTGCGCCAGAACGCGGGGCAGACCGACATCTCGGAAGCCGGCCGGGCGGCGATGGAGCTGATCGTCCGGGACGTCGAGAAGGCCTGGGCGACCAAGATTCCGGCGGTGACCAACAACCTGGTGATCCGGCGAGTGTATCCGGCCAACCAATTGCGGGAGTTCGGTGACGACTATTCGCGGGACACCACGTTCCACGAACTGTTCCTCCTCAGTCGGCCCGATGCCGGGGTGAATCCCGGGCTGGGCTTGTTTGTGGCGGAAGAAAACGACCCGCTGCTCCGGGTCGAGGATCAGGTGGGCACGCTGTATCGCTACGAAGTGCCGGCCGCGAGCCCCGTCTTGGGAATTGATGGCACGGAACTACGCGAAACCGTAGCGAGTGTTTCCCCGCAGACGCTCCAGCGGCCGGGCACCGCGCGGTGGACCTTCTTCAGCTTTTGGAACCAGTTCGACGGGCCGACCGCCGCGGTTCGCACCAATGCCAGCCGCTTGATTGATGGCGTGGTCTTCTTCCGGGTCTTTGCCTACGGCCCCAATGGCCAGGTGCTGGACCGGTCCACGGTCTTCACCAACAACGTGCCCGCGGACGTGGTGCCCTACGCGCAAACCGGACCCGGAATCGAGAATCTCACCACCTTCGGCAACGCGGCCCTGCCGACCGCGGTGGAGGTGGAACTCGGCATCCTGCCGCAACGGTTGTTCACGCAGTTCCGGTCGTTGCCGGACCAACTGAAGACCAACTTCCTGTCGCGAAACTTCGCCAACATCCTCGTGTTCCGTCAGCGCATCGCCCTGCGCACCGCCTTGCAATGAACTGCGTCCTTCCAGCGGCCCGTTCCGCCCACACCGCCCGCCGACGCGGCGTCGCGCTGATCATCACCCTGATCATGCTGTCGGTGGTGACGATCACCGCCGTGGCGTTCCTGGCCATGAGCCGGCGCGAGCGGCTGTCCATCAGCGCCTACGGGGAGCAGATTGACGCGCGTTACCTGGCCGACACGGCCTTGAACCGCGCCAAGGCGGATCTGGTGAACCGCATGTTCGGCAGCTCCAACCGGTTCGGTTACGGCTTGGCGGTGTCCACGAACTACCGGAACCCGAACTTTACCCTGAACTATTTCGGGGATTCCGGCCTCTACCGTCACCTGACCAACGTTTCCTATTCCAAGAACTTGGGCCCGTTGGCGCCGTTCAACTTCAACCTCGAACAGGCCGCGGATCGCCGGATTTACGCGGGTTTGCTGGGCAATCTGTTCTACGATCCCCGGCCGCCGGTGTTCTACCAAGTCAGTGCCAACCCGCGGGTGCCTTGGGAATTCCGCTATTACCTCGACCTCAACCGGAACGGCCGGGCGGAGACCAATGGCTTCCTGCCGGTCACCGACCAGACGGGACGGACCAACGCCGCGTGGGGTGGCGAGCAGTTCGTGGGTGATCCGGAGTGGATCGGCGTCCTGGAACATCCGGACGCGCCGCATTCGGGCACCAATCGGTTCATTGGCCGGTTCGCGTATCTCATCCTGCCGACGGGCCGTTCGCTCGACATCAATCATCTCGGCAACAGTGCCAAGTTGCCCGGTAATGCCGGGATACAGCCCAACCGCGGAGCGACGGTGAACAGCGGTTACTTGCGCAACCAAGGCGTCGGCTCGTGGGAGTTGAACGCCGCCGGGTTCCTGCGGGCGCTCAACACCAACGTCTGGCAGCTCAACGACTTCAACTACTTTACCTCGACGACGCCCAGTTCGGGTTTTGCCTTTTCGGATGCGGAACGGATCCTCCGGTTCCGGCGAAACAATTTCGTGACCGACAGTGCGGAACGCTTCTTCGGATACGAAGTTGGCATCTTTGCGGCAACTCCCGGCAACCGTCTGCGCTCTGACTTGGTGGACACCTATGCCAATGGGCCGGTGTTGCAGTCATTAAATGAGGTCGTGGCCCCGTCATTGGAGGCGAGCGCGGACAATGACGACACGGACACGGCTTGGTCCGGGGCCGATGAGCGGCGCCGGTTCACGGACATCAACCAGGTTTTCGAATCCAGCTTGGACTTGGCGTCCCGCATCACGGGGCAGGAGCAGGCCAGCACTTCGGTCCAGCCGTTGGTTAACTCCCGGGCGGCCTTCCGGCAGGAACACACCAACAGCACCTACAACGCCTACACCTATTACCGGGCACTGGGACAGTTGGGCACGGAGTCGGCGGACGCGCGGTTCGAGTCCGGCTTCAATGTCGCCTACGGCCGGGTCAACGGCGGTAGACCATTTCCGACCTATTTCCGGCGCGCCAAGCTGAACCTCAACTATGCCCACGACCCCAACGGGGATCGTCCCGCCAACGCCTCGGTCGCGTCGCTCCAGCGCTGGAATCCGCTGAGCTGGTTCACCAACGCGGCCGACCGGCTGTTGCTGACCGAATTCACGAACGGACTGCCGATCGTCCGGTCGCCCGAGATCGCCCGCAACGTCGCGCGGGACGCCCGCAGCTTTGCGCCTTTCGGTTTCCCGGTCCACGGCGCGGTTCCCTTGGCAGACGGTTCGCTGACCAACTACGTCTACGATGCGCAGGTGCACCGCTTGCTCCAGTTGGCGGCCAACATTTACGACTATGCCAACGCGCCCGAACGCAACGACCTCAATGTCGCGGCCGGCACAGGAACCAACAATTTCCGGCTTCACGCCCCGCACGTGTTCCGCCCCCGTTTCTACGTCGATGATCGTTCGCCCGACGTCCTGCGGATTGGTGACTACGAGTTGGTGGAGAATCCCGCGTTGGTGGCGCAGCGCTGGCTGACTCCGGACCAGGCGCTCAACTTTGTGCGGGCGGCTCACCGGGGGTTGCCCGGGTCAGTCATCCCCTCGACCGACATCAACGTGTTGGGAATTCCTTGGGTTATCGGCGCCAAGAAGGGGCTGCCGAACTTCAACGAAGGCTTTTGGCAGACCGCTGTCCAGTTGACGCGCCGCCTGGTGATCACCAAACCGACCTCCGAGAGTGTTTTGCCCGACGGACAGCTTCCGTTCACCGGGTCCAACGGCCGGGGATTCCGCACGTTGGCCCAGTATCGGATCACGCTGACCAATTCGATCGGGATCGAGGGGCTGAACAGCTACAGTTTCAATTTCCCGGTGCCGGTGCAGGTCGACGTGTGGCAGACCAACCGGTATGTGCTGTATGCGGAGAATCCCAACGGCACGCTCACGCCGGTCATGGCCCCGCCGCCGTTGCAACAGAGGCTTGTGCGAAGGTTGCCGGCGGGAGCCTGGGAAGCCGGGGAAGTGGTCGGCTTCCGGGAAACCGTGACCACGAACGTCATCTACGATCCGATCCGCCGCCAAGTGTTCCGGGCGAACCTGACCAACGTCGGCTACGTGGACGTCGGAATCCAGCCGGCGCTCACCTTGGCGGTGACCAACCAAATGGTGTTCGCGGTGACGACCACCGGCAACCCGCGCCGGCTACTGGATGTGGTTTCGATGCAGAGCGTGATCTACGAGACCAACATTACCCGTTATCTCGGCGGGCAGGGCGGTCCCAACGCCATCACGGTGGCCGGAGTCTCGGGTGACCAGCGGCCTGGCGGTGAAATGTCGCGGTTCTGGCTGACCAACCGGGTGGCGGCCGGGGGGACGATGGGCATCACCAACCAGTTCGCGATGTCATTGGGGCGATTCGCGGGGCAGGGGCGGTATGACCTGCTCTGGCGGGATGCGCGCGGGGCGGGTGTGCGCCTGCAGGACAAGAACTTCTCCATCGATGGCCTGAACTTCTTCCTCTACCTGACCAACCGGACCGGCTTCACCGCCGGACGCGACACGGAACTCCGGCGCGAATTTGGCGGCACCAGCGTCCAGGTGGGCTTCAACCCGTCGCCGCTCTTGGTCTTCACCGACCGGCGCATGGCGAATGATCCGTTGGTCCATTACCACCGGGAAGACTTGCTGCCGGGTTACACGGCCGTGGCGCTGGCCTCTCCCGGCTTCCCTGGGGCCTATGCCGCGGAAGTGGAACGCAACGGAGCCCGTCTGCTCCAAGACGGCAGCGTCTGGCCCCTGAACTGGCGGACCAACGGTGCCCGCTGGCTCAATTTCGTCTTCGGACCGGTGGGATTCCGGGTGGCCGGCGACTGGCCAAACACGTTGACCACCAACTTCTGGACCGACCAGATTCCGGTGAGCCCGCTGGCGGCGAGCACCAACACCGCCCCCCGGCGGTATCAAGTGGCGAAGGCACCCTGGGGCCGGGTTCCACAACTGGGCGTGACGGCCACCGGCGGCAACGTCTTTGCGCGGCGTAACCTAGCGATCAAGGATCCCCAGATCTTTTCGTCGGACAATTGGCGGTTCCTGATTCAGGCCACGAATGCGCCCCCCAATCTGGAGCATGCGTCGTATCCGAACATCGGCTGGCTGGGCCGCGTCCATCGGGGCACGCCTTGGCAGACCACTTATCTGAAGTCGGAGGTTGCCGACCTGCGGCAGCAGAACGGACTCGATGGGGCTCCCTGGATGGCCCTCTTTTTCGGCGAAATGAACGACTGGGCGTCCTGGTCCGGCAATGCGAACACCCATCCGGTGACCGACTGGAAGCTGATGGACCTCTTCACCACGGCGATCAACGACAACGCCGCGTTGGGACTGATGGCGGTAAACCAGACCAATTTGGCTGCTTGGGCAGCCGTGTTGGGCGGGGTGCCAGTGCTGGATAACCGGACGACCGCGAATAACCCGCAGTCCCTGATTCTCCGGCCCGATTCCGCGGAAATTGCCCAGATCATCTCCGGCTACACGAACAATAGCGTGGTGGTTCCCGGCCTGATGTCCGTGTTGCGGACGACCAATTCGTTGGCCGCGGGCTTTGCCCCGCAGCCCATCGCTCCCGGTGGCACCTTCACGAACCTTGGTTCCATCCTCAGTGTGCCGACGCTATCCGACCGGGCGCCGTTCGTGGTGGCGGATGCCGGGGCGGTCAATGTCACCGATGAAGTGGTGGAACGCCTGCCCCAGCAGATTCTCTCCCTGCTGCGGGCGGACGAGCCGATGGTGACCGTGTATGCCTACGGCCAGTCGCTGAAACCGGCCCCGAACTCGTTCTTCCTCCAGCCCGGTCCCTTCTATGGCATGGTGACCAATTATGTCGTCACCGGGGAAGTCTCCACCAAGAGCGTGCTCCGCTTCGAAGGCGCCACCAGCAACCCGACGACCAAGGTCGAGGATCACCGGATCCTCTTCCAGAATCCCTGAACGCCGTTTTCGCCAGCCGTGCCTATGCCATCTCCCCGCCGCAACCAAATTGCCCTGCTCGCACTTGCCGTCCTGTGTGGTCTGCTGACCTGGCGGGCGAGCGAGCGGATCGCGCAGAGCCCGAAGCCGACGCCCATCGCCGACGCGGTCGCGCCAATCTCCCCGGTGCCAACCGCCGCGCCCAAGCCAACCGCTCCCCGGATTCATGGCCGGCAGAAGTGGGTTGCCGCCGAGGTGTTGATGCCGGGGCAGGCGCCAAAGATCCTGGACCCGAAGTTCACGAATCGTTTCCGGAACACGGCGGCCTCCCTCGACGAACTGATCCGCAATGATCGGGCGCTAAACCTGCGCAACGCGCTGGTCGACACCGCTTCCGGCCAACCGCTCGAGCTTCCCGCGGGACTTGAGGCAGGAGCTGAGCCCGGTGCGTTCCTGGTCCAATCCCACGGGATGTTGAGTGAGCAGCTTCGTCGTGACCTGAAGGCCGCCGGCTTGCAGGTGGTGACCTACATGCCAAACAACGCCTACCTCGTGACCGGGTCCCGGGAGGCGATGGAACGCGCCGCCGATTCGGCCGAGGTCGCGGCCGTGCTGCCCTTTGCGCCGGCGTTCAAGCTGGAGCCGGAACTCCTGGCGCAGGTGCTGTCCCCGGAGCGGACGGCGGCCAACCAAACGGTCCTTCTCACCGTGCCCGATCCCGACAAGACGATGCCCGATGTTTTGGCCTTGGGCGGGCAGGAAGTGTTCCGGGAGCGCGGTCCGTTCGGGACCTTGCTGACCGTCGCAACCGCCGGTGATCGGCTGGCCGACTTGGCCCGCCTGCCGGGCGTGTTGATGGTGGAGCGTTGGATGCCGCGCGAGCTGGCGAATGACCTTGCCGGACCGGCGATGGGTTCGACCACCAATTTGGACAACACTGGTTCCTACCTGGAGCTCACCGGGGAAGGGGTGCTGATGAACATCAACGACTCCGGGGTGGACGCCTCCCATCCTGACCTCGTCAACCGGGTGAGCACGATTTCCAATCTGGCGGCGACGGTGCTGGTCGATCGGGACGGCCACGGCACCCATGTCGCCGGCATCATGGCCGGCGATGGCACGGCTTCGGGGACGATTGCGGGAACGCCGCAGGGTTCCACCAACACGGCAAACTTCCAGGGCCGCGCCCCGAAGGCCAAGCTGTTCGTCCTGCCGGTGGACCTCATCCAAGGGCCACCGTCGGGCGATACGTTCCTCCAGGAAGAGGCGGCCCGGGCGCCGGGGCGCGCCAACCGCAACCGGCCGCTGATCTCGAACAACAGTTGGGGCTATAGCACCCGGGAATACACCTCGAAGTCAGCCAGCTATGATGCCGCCGTTCGCGACGCGCTACCTCGGGAGTCAGGCAGCCAGCCCATTCTCTACGTGTTCAGTGCGGGCAATGACGGGCTTGGTGGCAACGCCGGCGTGGGCGGCATCCCGGATTCCATCGCGTCGCCGGGCAACGCCAAGAATGTCATCACCGTAGGTGCCCTGGAGAGTCCCCGTAACCTGACCAACGCAATCGTCTACGACACCAACGGAGTCGCGGTGAAGATCGGGTCCCAGGAAATCCCCGGCCGGGGCTACAATCCGACCAACACCACTTACTTCACCAACGAGGTCTTGAAGCCGTTTACGGACACGGCCTTCCAGGTCGCGGCTTATTCCAGCCGCGGCAACGTGGGGGTCGAAATCGAAGGCTCGTCGGGCCGGTTCAAGCCGGACGTAGTGGCGCCGGGTTCGTTCGTGCTTTCGGCGCGCTCGGCGGCATGGCGCATTGAACGTCAATACCCACGGGATCCGTTTACCGGGGAATTCCCGGACGAATACTACCTCTACGGCGAACTCGAACGAACCAATGCAACGGCCTATCGTTTCGAATCGGGCACCTCAATGGCGGCTCCCGCGATCTCCGGTTTGCTGGCCCAGATGCAGCAGTTCTTCGAGCAGAGGCTGAACCTGACCCCCTCGGCGGCTTCCTACAAGGCGCTGCTGATCAACAGCTCGTTGGCGCCCAGCGAAACCTACGAGCCGGACACCAGGGAGTCCTTCAACTACGCGGGCTGGGGCCAACCGACGTTGCCGCGGGCGCTGCGGTCGGGACTACGGGTTCCCGGGAGCGACCGTGAGTTGGCCTATATTGAAGGCGGAGCCGGTTTGGCCACGCGGCAGGCCGGCAGCTTCAAGATCAAGCTGACGGCGACCAACGCCCCGCTGCGATTCACGTTGGTGTGGACCGATCCGCCCGGAAATCCGGCTGCCTCCACGAAGCTGGTCAACGACCTGGACCTGGTGGTTTCAAATACCGTCACGGGAGAAGTGTTTCTGGGCAATGACTTCGCGTCGGGTTCCGGTTTTTCGCGGGTGATGACTACCAATGGCCCGTCGCTGGCCGATCGGGTCAACAACGTGGAGCGGGTCGTGCTGCCGAGTCCCCTAGCGGATGAATACGAGGTCTTCGTCGTGGCGCACCGCGTCAACGTCAATGCCCGGTGGGACAACCCGAACCAGATTTCGCAGGATTTCTCGCTGGCCATCTCCACCGATGCCGCCGAAGGCGAATTTGTCGGCGAATTGACCAATCCGACGTTGGTGGATCCCGTTGTCCTCGGATTGCCGGCACCGACCGCTCCCCTCGTGATTACCAATGGGGTGGCCATGTTCAACCTCAAGGCCGGAGCGCATTCCCCGCTGATCGGCGACCAACGGGGAACGACCAACCAGTGGCGTTTCTTCGTCTTCACGAACATTCCGGGCACCACCACCAACGGGGAAATCGTCCGCACGAATGGCAGCAACGTGGCGTTCGTTATCTTTCCCAGCCTGCCGGATGCCAACCTGTCGCGGACCCGCACCAACGGGCCCGACCTAGACCTGTTTGTGTCGCGGGATCCCGGACTGCTGACGCTGTCCCCCAGCGCGGTTAGCGGCTCGCTCAAGTCCCGTTCGCGGGAGGCAACGGAGCTCATTGCGATCACGAATGCACCGCTGGGTGACGACTCGATCTACTACGTGGGTGTGAAGTCGGAGGACCAGCAAGGCGGCGAGTTTGCGTTCTTCGGCATCAGCACCGACCAGCCGTTCATCACCTTCGATGACAATGGCTTTCCGCATCCGTTCACGACCCAGCTGCGAAGCCTGACCGACGGCAGTCCGTCGACACCCGGAGTCGGTCAGTGGATTGCCATCAGCTTGGTGAGCGACGAGCTCCGGCGGGTAAACCCCATGGTCACGGTCAGTCATGACAGCTTTCAGGATCTGTATGGGCAGCTCCAGCTGCGTTCCACCTTCGCCGTCCTCAACAATCACGCCACGATGCGGGACTTGGTGGGCGGGTCGAATGTGACGGTGCTCTACGATGACTCGGGCAGCGGGGACTACTCGGACTTTTCCGGGGTAAGGCCGAGCGACGGGCCCGGCTCGTTGAACGAGTTCATGGGTGTTTCCGGCGGCGGGCCTTGGTTCTTCACCATGATCGACAACGCCGTGGGGAACGAGGGGTCGATCAACGCGCTGGACCTGCAGCTTCGGCCGAATGACTTCGGGCCGCAGTTCGTGGAACGTTGCGTCCGCGCCCGGCAGGTTGAATTGGAAGTGATCAACATTCCGGCGGACGCCAGCCGGCTGACGATCACCATCACCAACCGGCAAAATGAGCAACTGACCGGCCCGCTGGAGGTTTATGTGCGGCGGGAAGCGTTCCCTGACATCTCGAATCCGACCAACAACGACAAGTTTGCCACGATCTTTCCGCCGAACGGCGGTGATGTGGTGCTCAGCCTCCGGGACGTCCCGCCGCTGACGCCGGGCCGCTATTTCATTGCGGTCTACAACCCGAACAGTTTTGAAATCTGCTACCGCATTCGTGGCCGGGTGGAGCGGGGTCAGGACGGCAACCTGACCAAGATTTTCGAATCCGGGACGATCAACCAAACGATTGCCGATCACGGCGTGTCGTATTCCGGCGTTGTGGTCGACGATCCCCGGCCGGTCACGGCGATCGGTGCCGGGCTCCGGTTCGAGCACCCACGGCTGTCCGACCTGTCCATTCGCCTGATAAATCCCTTGGGCGACAGCACTGTGCTGGTGGAAAACCGGGGCCGGACGAACGCAACCGCCTTCGGTCGTGAATTGATCACGACCAACGGCAACTTTGCCCACGTGGCCATGACCTTCGAGCGGACATCGGGGCGAGCTCAGGTCTACGTCAACGGCTTGCGCGTCGCGGAGCAGAACTTCGTCGGCTTCATTCCGGACACGACCAATTCGTTGCGCTTCGGCACCGACGGCGTGCGTGGCAATGGCGGACCGATGGTGCTGGATGACTTCGGTCTTTGGCGCCGGGTGCTGACGGCCGACAACATTCGCGACATCTACCGCTACGGTATTGAGGATCTCCGCGGAAAGGACGTCACGGATGCCGAAGCCGGCCTGGTGGCATTCTGGCCGTTCAACGGGAATGGCGACGAGCTGGTCGGTGGCGCCAACGCGGTCCTGGCGGGCGCAAGTTCAGTGGCGGGCCAGGTTGGCCAAGCCTTGCAGCTGGGGGTGGGAGTCGTTCCCGCACCCGAACGGTCGCAGCCGCTCGACGTGGTTCGCAATGTGGGCTTCACGCTGGAAGGCTGGGTGAATGCGAACACCAACACGCCGGTGATCGTTGCCGGTTGGGCGGGCACCAACGGCAACGTCGGGCCGCTGCTGTTGGCGAACTATCCGCCGCCATTGGGCAATGGCCCGGGGTCGTTCAGCGTGGCGTTCACCAACTTGACGGTGGCTGAGACCAACTCGACCGGCGTGGTGCTTGGAACCGCGGGCGGCTTGGTCACGCCGGGGGCCACGGTGACCAACACGATCTACGCGGTGTTCACGGAGCTCACCAACCTCAATTCCGAAGCCATCAAGTTCGCCGTGCCGCCATTCGTCTCGGACACCCGCCGGCGTGTGTTGGCGGCATCCACGTTCGACGTGCCGAGGACGGGGGATCAGTTTTTCACCGTCGGCGAATTTGTGGATGGCTGGACCGTGGTGAGCAATACGGTCCAATGGGACTATTTCCCGGACGACGCGCTGACCGGCACCAGTTGCATCGAACTTTTCCCGAATCTCGGTCGGGGCACCGGCAGCCGGATTCGCCGCAGCTTCCCGACGACGCCCGGCCGGTATTATACCCTGAGCGTGGGCTATCGGCGGGTGCCGTCTTCTTCCGGGCCTTCAAGCACGGTGGAAGTCTATGCGGACGGTTTGTTGGTTTCCAGCTTCACCGGTGAGGAGGCTTGGCGGACCAATGCCTCAGTCGTGCAGGCCACCACGAATGCGATCACGTTCGATATTGCCAATCCGGCGGGCGTTGATGAGCCAAGCCGCGGTGCGCGGGCGGTGGCGCGAGTGGATGCGGTGGGTCGGGTTGTCGGAGTGGACGTGCTTGATGGGGGCTCGGGGTATGAATCCGCGCCGACCGTCGGCTTCCGGGTGGTTGGTTTCCCCAACCGGGGGACCGGCGCCCGGGCTGTTGCGACCGTTCAGGATGGAGCAGTGATTCGAGTTGAGGTGACCCGTCCGGGGACCAATTACGCCTCAGCCCCGCTCGTGACGATAGCGGCGCCCCCGGTCGATCCGAGTCCTGCACCCACTTTCCTGGACGAGATCCGGTTCGTCGAGGAACCCACCGGGCTGTATGTGCCGGAGGAGCCGCTCCGGCCTTTGGCCAAAGGTTCCGCGCTGGGACAATGGCGCCTGGAAGTCACCGACAGTCGCGGGGGTGAAATCGGGAACATCCTTGAGTGGCAGATGCAGTTGACGTTCGCACCGACCAATCCGCCGGCCTATCGGTTGAAGTCTGGCGTGCCATTCACGACCAACGTAATCGGTGACGCGCTGACCTACTTCATTGTCGAAGTTCCACCCGAGGTCTATGCGACCACCAACACGTTGGTCAGCGTGACGGGCGGACCGCTGAATCTGCTGTATAGCCAGACGGGATTGCCCGACGGATTTCAGGCCGACGACTTTACGTTGCTGGCCGGCGTGGTCGACACCCCGCAATCCAGCCTGCTGCTGACCAACGTGCTGCCGGAGCTCCAGCCGGGACAGCGCTATTACCTTGGCGTGCAGAATGCCATTCCGGGGCAAAGCACCACGTTTACCATCCAGGTGGATTTTGGCCTGCCGCTCACGCCGCTGACCAACAACGTGCCGTTCCGGGGCACCAATCCGAACCGCGGCTTGATTGACTACTACTCGTTCAATGTGACCCCGGAAGCATTGGGGGTGCGGTTCTCGGTCTCGAATCTGAGCGGTGATGTCAATTTGGTGGTGCAACGGTCGCCGAATTTCCCGACCCGGACGGTGTTTGATTACGCGAGCACCAACACGGGAGTGGTCCCGGAGTCCGTTCAGATTGACCCCTTCAGCGTGCCGGTGACTTTGACTCCCGGGCTCTGGTATCTGGGGGTTTATCCGGCCGATCCGAATCCCACGAACCAGCTCAACTATACGATCATGGCGCAGGCGGTGGTCGGCAACACGACCCCGATCACGAACGGCGTGCCGATCGCGACGTCGATCACCAACGCGGGATTGATCGAATACTACTACCTCGACATCACCAATGCGGTGGAGTCGGTCACCTTTGCCCTGACCAACATTGCCGGTAACGTGGACCTCTATGTGCGGAAAGGTCTGCCATTGCCCGGCCCGTCGTCCTTCGAGTATGCGAGCACCAATTCCGGGAACGTCGATGAAGTGATCGTCCTGCAGGCCAACCGGAACATGGACCTGCAGTCGCCGGGCCGCTGGTTCTTGGCGGCTATCCCCCGGGGGCCGGTCCCGGTCAGTTACAGTGTCGTGGCCAAGTTTCAGGAAGCCGATTCCAACATCCGGATCCTCGTGGATTCGGTGCCTGACTTGGTTTCGGTCGCGACCGGGCCGACCAACCTTCTCTATCGCTTCGATGTCCCACCGGATTCGACCACCCGGATCATATTCGAAATCTACGGCCTGACCGGCGACGCTGACCTTCTGGTTTCGAAGGACTTGCCGCCCGACCAGAGTCCGGCCGTGCTTTCCAGCATCAAGCCCAGGCTCCAGAACGAACTGGTGGTCGCGTCCACTGACCGGTTCCCGCAACTGGGCGGTGAATGGTATGTGCAGGTCCGCTTCCCGGGCGTCTTGACCAATTCCGTTGAGTGCACGGTTCGGGCGGCAACGCGCCAGGATGGACTGCTGGTCAGCGGTGCCCCGCTGGTCATGACCTACAGTGATCCGACCGCGGCGGGGCAGACCCCGATAATCCAATGGAACGCGGTGCCCGGTGAGTTGTATCAGGTTCAGTCGACACCTGACCTTTCGTCGAACCCGTTGGTCTGGGCGCCGGTGATTTCCCCCGCGGTGATGCCAGGGGAACAAGGGTTGGCGTTGATTCCCTTCGCGAACCCGACGTTTCCAACGTTCTACTACCGGGTAATCCAACTCCCGAATCCCTGAACCTGCCGTGGCGGCCCTCGTCATCTCGCTGAATCCTGCCGTTGACTGCGAATGGCGGGTGAAGGCGGTCCTGCCCGAGGAAAAGAACGAGATTCTGGAGGAGGTCCGTTGGCCCGGCGGGAAGGGGATTAACGTGGCCCGCTGGCTGACCTGGCTGGTGGAGCCGAATCGGCTGTTTCTCCCGCTGGGCGGGGACACCGGGCGTGAACTTGCCCAGGGACTGCGGGCCGAGGGGCTTACATTCTCCCGTTTCCCACTCAAGGAGCCCAACCGGGTCAACGTGGTTGTGACGCAGGAGTCCGGGCCTCAATTCCGGTTTAACCAAACCCGCCCGCAATTGGACAGGGCGACTTCCCGACGGTTGGTGGCGCGGGCAGCGGAGCTGGCCGGACGGGGAGATCCGGTCGTCATTTCCGGGACATTGGCGTTCGGCGCCCCGGCGGAAAGTTACGCCCAGATTGCCGCGACGGCCCGACGGGCGCGGCGCCGGGTTTTCCTGGATTGCGATCGGGAGCCCTTCAACCGGGCGCTTCAAGAGTCGCCGTTCCTGGTGAAGCCGAACGAATTCGAACTCGCCCAGTGGGCGGGACGTAAGTTGTCGTCCCTTGAAGCAGTGGCGCGGGCAGCTGCCGAGTTATCCCGGGTCACCGGCGGTTATGTGCTGGTTTCCCGGGCTGGATCCGGGGCGTTATTGGTCAGCGAAAAAGCCGGAATCCAGCTATCGGCCGGGGTGCCGGCCGTGAACGTCCGGAACACGGTGGGCGCGGGCGACGCGATGCTCGCGGGTGCGATTGCCGCTTCCAACCGTTCGGACCAGCCGGCGAAATGGCTGCGTTGGGCGATCGCCACTGGATGTGCGGCCACGGAAGTGCCGCCCGGGAAACTGCCGACCCGCCGGCGCTGGCAGCAACTATTGCGGGAAGTCCCCCTTGTGAGCTTTTGAGGGGTGAATGCAGCGGCGGCGGCTTCACGCGGACGAGGTGGGCCGGTAGCAGCCCTCTTTCTCGATGACTTCCGCCACACCCGCCGGGACCAGG
>JBIIUN010000289.1:0-6772 GCA_044339945.1 Kapaibacterium sp. (SeqCode) | reverse complement strand
TCGTAGAACGCGGCCAGGCGAAGTCGTTCAATGATGGGGATGCTGTATTCCGCCGAGGCAAACCAGTAGGTGTTGCCACCGATGGGTTCCAGCGTCAGCTCATCCCGCGGTCCCACGTCCCGGAAGTCGAAACCACGCAGCGAATAAAGGCCGCCGAGGAAGTAACGATCGGACAGCGGCACGCGCGTCTTGTTGCCCTGATCGCCCCGGCCGTAGGCCTCAACCACGCCGGCACGTCCGCTCAGTTCCAGCACGTGGCCGTCAAAGATATCCCGCCAGATGCCGCCTTCGTCGAAGTGGCGGGCCGGATTCCAATACTGCGCCGCCCGCAGTTCGAGTTTGTAGAAGTCAACGTCACCGCCAAACGGTCCGCCGACCAGCTCCGGATTCAGTTCGATCCGGTGCCCACGGGTGGGCAAAGTGACGTTGTTCCGGGTGTCATGCGCCAGGGTAAACCCAACGCGGGAGAACAGCCTGGATCCCTCTTCCTGCAGCAACACCGGTTGCGGCCCGCTGAGGGGGTATTGCGCCCGGTAGGCGTCGGAAAAATCGATCTCGATGTTTTCCAGCGTGTAGTTCACCCCCGCCACGAAATTGAAGGGAAGCTGCCTCGTCAGCCCCATGCGTCCACCTGCCTGGATTTGGGTGAAGTTATCCGAGAAAAAGTTCAGCTCGCGGTAGTAAAGCTCGCTGTCGAACCGCAGCCGGCGGCCAAGGAACCATGGCTCCGTGAAGCCCAGCAGGTAGTCTTGGCGGCGAGTTCCGTATTGGATCCGCAGGCGCGCCTTCTGACCGCCGCCAGTGAAATAGGGCGGATTGAAGAGATCGAAGTTGCCCTGCGTGACTTCGACGAAGCCGACCAGCTTGTCGACGGAACTGAAGCCGGCGCCCACCGAAACGTTGCCGGTGTTCTTTTCCTCGACCCCGATGACCAAGTTACGGCGGTTTTCGACCGTGGTCGGATCGTTCGACGTGTCGACCTTCTCGAAATACTGCATCTGCTCCAGCCGCTGCTTGCTGATCTTGACGCGCACCATGTCAAACGGCTCGCCAGGGCTGATCGCCAATTCGCGGCGGATGACCTTGTCCTTGGTCTTGGTGTTCCCCTTGATCTCGATCTTTTCGACGTAAAACTTGTCGCCCTCGCGCACGTTGTATTGGAGGTCCAGGGCGCCCTTCTCGATGTTGGCAATCTTCTGCGGAATGACCCGGGCGTCGATGTAGCCCTGCGAGCCGTAGAAATTCTCGATCGCCTCGACGTCCTTCTGGAGCCTCTTCGGCGTAAACGTCTCGCCTGGCTTTAGCGCAAGACGGACCTTCAGGTTGTTGTTGTCGCGGAGGTTCGCGAGGATTTCGTTCTGGGTGAAGAGTTCGTTGCCCTTGAAGTCAACGGCCGAGACCGTGTAAGGGGTGCCTTCCGCGACATCGAGCCGGAGCACCATCCGGTTAGTCTTGGCATATTCGAACTTCACGTCCTTCAGGTCGAAGTCGATGTAGCCTTCCTCGTTGTAGAATTCGTGCAGCTTCTCCTTGTCCTCCTCAAACTGGTCGTCCTTCAGCTTGCCCGATCCGGTCAACCAGGACAACCACCACCAACGCCGGGTCTTGATGACGCGGCGGAGCTTCCGTTGCTTGAAGGCCGTGGCGTTGTCGAACTTGACGTCGGTGATGCGAACCTTGGGCGCCTCGACGATCTCGAAGGTAACCGTGCCCTTCCCCAGCTCACCGTTGACGCTGGGAACCGCCTTGACTGCCGTCTTCTGCAACCCGGCCTTCTGATACATCTTGAGGATTTCCTGCGAATCCTCGAACAGCTTCCGCTCGTCCAGCGGTTCGCCGATCTTCGACGTCACCTTTTTCCTCAGCTTGCTGACACTGTATTTCTTGTTTCCGCTGAACCGAACCTCCGTCAGCACGGGTTTGCCCTGGATGACGTAGCTCAGCTTGATGCCGGTGGCGGTGCGTTCCTCGCCGACCCGGACGTTGTAGAAGTAGCCAGTGCCCAGAAGGCCGCGGACGTCGTCATCGACCCGAATCCGGTTGAACTCATCGCCGACCTTCAGACGGATGTTGGCGCGCACAAGATCATCGCTGACCGCCGCGGGCCCGACATGCCGGATGGTGATCGCCTCGATGGTGGGCTGCGGAGGGCGGGTCTGCTGGGCAATCGCCGCCATTTGCAGGCAGGCGACAAGAAGCGCTAGGACGCGCTGGGAACGGGGCGACTTGAATTTCATCCGATACGTCGGGGCCGGTTAATCAAATCCGGTCGAATTGACGGGCGATGGAAGCCTGCCCGGCCACCTCCCTGCAATCCTTCTGTGCGTGAATGCCGTTTCATTGGGCCGTTTCGTCCGCGATGGGTGAGGTGCATTCGTAGCGGGTCAATCCCTTGCGGAAAATGAGCTTCACGTCGTCGCCTGCCGGACCGTTGCGCTGCTTGGCGATCATGAGGTTGACCCGGATCGAGTCCGCGGCCGGATCACTTTCATCTTCTTCGGATTCCACACGGTAGAGCAGACCGACGACATCGGCATCTTGCTCAATTGAGCCGGATTCGCGCAGGTCACTCAGCTTGGGTTTCTCCGATTTCCCGCGCTTCTCGACGTCACGGTTCAGCTGGCTGAGGACGATCACCGGCACTTTGAGCTCCTTGGCGAGGGCCTTTACCCCGGACGAAATCTCCGCCACCTCCTGCTGCCGGTTGTCCTGGGCCTTACGGGAGCTCGAATGGAGCAGCTGCAAGTAGTCGATGATGATGAGCTTGATCCCGTGTTGCTGCCACATCCGGCGGGCGCGCGCACGGAGTTGGAGAATCGAAAGGCCGGAGGTGTCGTCGATGTAGAGCGGCGCCTTGGCCATCTTGGACGCGGCACCGGTCAGTTTGCGCATGTCCTGCTCGGACAGGAAACCGTCGCGGATGGCGCGTCCATTCACCCGCGCCATGGAACACAGCATACGCATGACGAGCGATTCGGACGTCATTTCCAGGCTGAACACGCCGACCGGATGCCCCTCGTTGACGATGACGTGCTCAACGATGTTCATCGCCAAGGAAGTCTTACCCACGGAAGGCCGCGCGGCGATGACGATCATTTCCCCTTCGTGCAAACCGCTAGTCAGCTTGTCGAGGTCAGGCAAGCCGGTGCCAATGCCCGTTAACCCGCCGGCCCGCGCATGGTAGCTCTGGATCAGGTCGATGGCCCCCCGGACCAGGTCCTTCATGCCCCGGATGCCCGCCTCTTCACGTTCCTCGCTGATCTTCAGGATATCCCGCTCAACCTCGTCAATCAGGGCATCCACTTCACCCTGATGCTCATGCACCCGTCCGATCACCTGCGTGCAGGACTTCAGCATGCGCCGGAGCACGTGCTTTTCCCTCATGATTTCGAGGTAATAGGCCAGATTCGCGGCGCTTGGAACCGCGTCCATCAGGTTGGACAGGTAAGCCAATCCGCCTACACCTTCGAGTGTCCCCGCGTCCTTCAGCTTCTGCTGGACCGTGATCAAGTCGATGGGGTCCTTGCGGTCATACATCTCCACCAGCAGCTCATAGAGCGTCTGGTGTCGCAGGTCGTAGAACGATTCAGGTCCGCCCTTCAGCTTATCGACACACAGCCCCAAGGACTCGTTGGGCGACAAGAGCACGCAGCCCAAAACCCCCTGCTCCGCCTCCAAGGAATGGGGAGGAAGGCGGTCCAGTTTCATCAGGTCGACCGAAGTGTCTTTCTTGCGCCGTGAACGCTTGAAATCCGGCCCTTCTGCTCTGGGAGGAACGGAATCTGAGTCGTTGAACATCGGGGCCAGTCTGCCGAATCTCGCCCCAGACTGCGCGGACAGAATTTCCGCAACTTGTTCACAACCGGCGGGTGTTACGGCGAGAAACGGCCGCCACCGAACCGGCGGCCCCGATTTCAGGATCAATCATGAGCACCCCACCAAGCACCGCCACCAACCGAAAGCGCGGACTGGCAATTGCGAGCCTCGGCTTCGGTGTCTTCAGCCTCCTGCTGGGCATCATCTCCGGAATTCCGGCAGTGGCGACCGGGTTGGCCGCCCGGCGCCGGAGCCAGCGGCAACCGGAGGTGTTCGGGGGGCGAAAGATCGCAACTGCCGGCCTCATTCTCGGCCTGCTGTCGCCCCTAGTTACGACTGTCCACATCCTGACCGCGTTGGCCGCCAGCAAGGAAATCAAGAAGCAGGTGGGAACCGGAATGTGCGTCGGCAACCTGATGGCGGTAGGACGAGCAATGCAGGTCCACGCCATCGATCACGGCACCTATCCGGAACAGCTTCTGAACCTGAGGACGGTCTTGAAGCGACCCGAGAAATTGTGGTGCGGCGGTGATACCAATCGAACCGCGGCAACAAATTGGTCCGGCACGACGTTGGACAACATCAGTTTCGAGCTGCTTCAGCCAAACGGCACCGAGGAGGAGAATCAGCAACGGGCAGTAATGCGTTGCCCGGTTCACGGTCACGAATGGTGGGGCGACGGCTCGGTCCACCTGAGCGGCGGCCGCGTGATCAAGCCTCAGTGACGGTTTCCAAAACACAAAAGGCCGGACCTGACGGTCCGGCCCTTCAACAACGTTAGAAGATTCTCAAGCCTTGGCTGATTTCTTTTCCTTGGCCGGCTTTTCCGCCTTCTCCACGTCCGCGACTTTGCCCGGGTTTTCACCCGCCGCAACCCGGCGGCCGCGCTTCTCCGACTTGGCAGCAACCTCACCCTTGGCGTCCGCCGCCGACGGTTCGGGCAGCGGATTGCTGCTCTTCACAACCACCTTGAGCGTGCACTGCACTTCGGGATGGAGTCGAAGTTCAACTTCGTATTCGCCCAGCGCATGAATCGCCTTCTCCAAGTGGATCTTCTTCTTGTCGAGCGCCACGTCCAACTGGGTCTTCAAGGCGTCCGAAATGGAGCCGTTGGTCACGGAACCGAACAGCTTGCCGTCCTCACCGGTCTTGACCAAGATCGTGACCGTCACCTTCGACAGGCTCTTCCCGAGCTCAGCCATGGTGTTGAGTTCATGGGTCTCGCGTTCCGCCCGGCGCTTCTTCAAGTTATCCAACCATTTCCGGTTGCCACTTGAAACCAGGACGGCAAGCCCCTGAGGAATGAGATAATTGCGTGCGTAGCCGGCGGCAACGGCGACCTGATCGGTCTCGCCGCCGAGCCCGACCACATTCTTGATAAGGATGACTTCGGTTTTGGCCATACGTAAAAAACTTTCTGAAAATGTGAGGAAAAGCTGGGGACGAATCAAAACGGAACATCGTCGTCCGGAGGCGGACCATCGGATTCCGCCGGGGTGGACGAAGCGGTGGAACTTGGCTGAGGGCGAGACTGTCGAGCCGGCGCGGCAGCGGGCGGAGCCCCAACACCACCTTCGGCTCGCCCGCCGATGAACTGAAAATTCTCCATGACGACACGCAGCTTGCTGACCTTCTGCCCGCTGTTCTTGTCGTCCCACTGGTCCAATTTCAATCGACCCTCGACGAATAGCGGGTTGCCCTTTCGAAGATATTGCGCGATCAGCTCGGCCTGTTTTCCCCAAGCGTCGATGTCGATGAAGGTAACCTCCTCCATCGTTTCTCCGGACTCGGTTTTGTAGGATCGATTGACCGCCAGCCCAAGCCGCGCCACCGCCGAGCCTTTCGGCGTATAGCGCAGCTCGGGATCCCTGGTGAGGTTTCCAAGCAGGACAACTTTGTTGTAACTGGCCATGGCTTACGGTCGTTTCGCCGCCCTACCGGCTTCAGTTCGCGGCAACAGGAGCCGTCGCGTGCTTGATGGAAACGCGATAGACTTCGTCCACCAGGCGAAACTTATCACGCAAGCCAGCGACCGCGGAGGGGGCGATCTCGAAAATGAAATTGACGTAGTAACCGGAGGAAAAGTCCTTGTCCGTAACCCGGGCAAACGGCTTTTTATCCATCTTCTGGACTGTTTCCACCTTGGCACCGCAATCGGTGATGATCGACTTCACCTTGTCGACCGCATCGTTGACACCCTCTTCCTTGCCGGTGAGGTCCAGAATAAACAAACCTTCGTATCGTTTCACTGCGTTTTCCTTTCTGCGTTAGTCAAACTTTCCTGGGCCGGTTTTGCCGTCCCGTTAAATCTGTTCATCGCCTTGGCGACTCCATCACTTCCCCAACACTCTACTTGGTCGGCAGCACGCCCCAGAACCAACTCCAAAGCGTCTCGTTCCTCCGGTGCAAACCTACCCAAAACATGTCCGGCGATGTTTCGCACCCCATCACTTGGCCTCGCGATACCAATCTTTAGTCGCGCGTAACTTTTGCCACCCAATGACGCCTCAACCGAGTCGAGGCCATGATGTCCGCCGGAACTGCCCTCGGCCTTCAGCCTAATCGTTCCCAACGGAAGGTCGGCGTCGTCAACCACGACCAGTAAATCGGAAGGCGGAACTCGGAAAAACCTAACCATCTGACCTACACAATCCCCACTAAGGTTCATATAGGTCTGTGGTTTGGCCAGCAACCACCGTATTCCGCCGCGCTGAAACTCGGCAACTTCCGCAAAGAACTTTTTCTCCCGCCGCCAATCAGCCCCCGCCCGGGCGGCTAAGCGATCAACGAGCATGAATCCGGCGTTGTGCCTTGTGACCTGATACTCCGAACCAGGGTTGCCCAGTCCAGCGACTAATCTCAGTGCGCTCAAGGCAACAAAGGCGGAGGGAGCTTTTGCGAAGCCACCCACCGCCCGCAAAATTTACTTCTTCTTCTCGGCAGCCTTAGGAGCGGC
>JBIIUN010000217.1:0-8139 GCA_044339945.1 Kapaibacterium sp. (SeqCode) | reverse complement strand
CGCGGTGAGGACCGTGCTGCGAGCGATCTTGTTGCGGCCGGCGGCGGCTTCCTGCGCATCGGCGGTGACCAGGCTGGCAAGGCTGCTGTCGGGGGCGAAGTTGAGGTTGGCGCTCAGGTAGGGGAAGACCGTGCCCGCGTAACCGGCCGCCGCGTCGGGCAAGATGAGGCTGCGGACCAGCGGCGTATTGTCGTCGAACTCATGATTGCCGAAACACGCGGCCTGCACCCCCAGCGCGTTCAGGATGGCGATGTCCCCGCGGCCCTTGATGCCGTTGAAGGGGGCGGCCGGGTCGGCGCTCGCGGTAAAGAACGGTCCCGGGATGTAGTTGTCGCCGGACGAGAGCACCAGCGTCGCGGCCGGGAAGTCGGCCTTGAGCGCATTGAGCACCGACGAGAAGCGCGGCGCATCATCCAGCGCGGCAATGCCCGCCTCGAAGTCCGAGGCGTGCAGCACCTGGAGCGTCAGCGCACCGCCAACCGCGCGGGTGACGGTCACATTGACCGGGGCGCTGGTGGAGGTGAGGCCCAGGTTGTCGATGGCGACGGCGGTCAGGAGGTGCGGTCCGACCGGGGCGTTGGCGAAGCTGAAGCTGAAGGGTGCATTGGTGGAAGTGCCGAGCTTGGTGGCACCGGCATAGTAATCGACCGACTTCACGGAACCGTCGGCGTCGGTCGCGTTGACCTTGAAGGCCACGGTGTAGGGCGCCGGGGCCGTCGTGGCGTCCGCGGGCGAGGTGATCGCGATGACGGGTGCCTGATTGGCCGCGGTGATCGTGACCGCCTTGGTGACCTCGGCGGTGGCGCCGTCCTGGTCCGTCACGACGACCCGATACACATGCGCGCCGACCGTCGGATTGGCGAGATCCCAGACCCACGGGAAGCCGGACTTCTCGCCGAGCTTCACCCCGTCCTCGAAGAATTCCGCCTTCACCACCACGCCGTCGGGATCGGCGACGGCGGCCGTCAGGGGCAGCGGCCCCTGCGCGTAAGTGCCCCCGGTCGGCAGCGTCACTTCGACGGCCGGAGCCAGGTTCGCAAGCCTCGGCGCGCCCACGCCAGGCAAGGTCACGCGGTAGGCCAGCAGCATGATGTCCACGGGGACGGCATTGGTCCCGACCGGCACGCCGTTGTGGTAGACGACCTCGGCCTTGAAGTCGTTGTCGTTGCCCAGCAGCAGCAGGTAATCGTCAGGCTGCGCCCCGTCCCGCAGCGGGATCAGCGAGAGCGCCTCCCACTTTTCACTGAGCGAATTGGCGTCCTGATTGGTGCGGGTGTTGAGCCCGAACTTGGCGAGCTGCGCCGGGTCCAGCAGGTCCACGAGATCCTGCCGCGCGACGGCGGTCAGGCCGGGCGGCAGGCTCGATCCGGTAGCGGGCAGCGAGAGCTGGCCCGGGGCGCCGCGCTCCAGGTCGTAAGCGGTGCCGGCGAGGTTCGAGGCCCCGACAGTCGAGGCGACCACCACTTTCTTGTAGGTGGGCGACAGGCCCGGCTCGGCACCCAGGCCGATGCCGTCGCGTTCGAGCACGAGGAAGGTCGTGGGGTTGAGCGCGAGCACTTCGCTCACCGGCGTATGGCGGTTCGTCGTCGTGTTGCCATTGAGGGTGAGCTGGTAGACGTGTTCCGCCACCACGCGGCCGTAGGTCGCCGAAAGCGGGTCGGCGTCAAGCTGGAGGATGCGGGTGTTCCGGCCGAGGTTGCCGGCGCCGCCGTCCTGGATGTTGGGCGACTGCAGGAACCCGACCAGGCGCTTGCCATCCGGGGTCAGCGCCAGCCCTTCGAGCCCGCGGTTGTTGCGGCGGCCGGAGGTCGGGGCCGCGTTGCCCGTAAAGTTGAGCCGGCCCGGAAAGGCGCCCTGGACGGGCCGCAGTGCGGCCGGGGGGAGGATCGTTTCCAGCAGGTTGGCCTGGGCATCGAAACGGAACAGTCCGGGACCATACTCGTCGCTCACCCAGTAGCCGCCATCCGCCGTGAGCACCAGCCCCTCGGCGTCCAACGCCCGGCGTCCGCCGCCAATGGAATTGGTCGGTGACTGCGGAACCACGGGGTTGTTCGTATTGCCGGCATCGAAGCCGGTGAAGAAGCGGCTTTCCGCACCCGCGCCGTAGGTGAACAGCACCGTGCCGGTGTTGGTGAAGGTAATCTGGCCCTGCGGGACCGGCCCCTCGCCGTAATAGGGTGTGATCGTGAAGTCGAACAGTTCGAGGCGGGGACGGTAATCCGTCGCGCCGTCACCGAATCCGCGGTCGGGCAGGCCGACCAGCCGGCCGGAAATCCTGCCCTCCGCATAGGCCAGGGAGTTCGTGTCCACCGCCATCGCGGAAAATCCGCCCAGCGTGTCCTGCCGGCCGTCGAACGCCTGATCGAAGGTATTGGCCGGGATCCGGCCGACGCCGACCAGGCCCTTGTTGACGAAGCCCGCAAACGGGTCCTGGGCCAACGCCGCGGCGGCCGTGAGGGCGGCGAGTGTGAGGGAGGTTCTGAATTTCATCGCGACCCGATATTCCGCGGGCGCCGTTACGGGCACAGGCTGGCCCCCGTTACACTTCCGTTAAGATAGGCCCCCGTCGGGCCTATTCGGGGTCGCCAAACAATGTTTCGGCGAGGGCCAACACCCGACGTCCGGAAGCCCGTATCCCGAGGCTGTTCCGGACCCACGAGTTTTCGCCGCGGGACCGGTAGCGGAAGATCTCAACGGCGTGGGCGGCCTCGGCGACCGAACGGGCCCGGCCAATTTCCTCGATCAACGCCCCATCAATCCGAAAGCAATCCTGCCGGAACTTTGACAGCGCCCAAACCACCGGCCGATGCCACCACACGAAGCCCTCCGCGACCAGACGCCGGCGCACGATTTCGGGGCGAAGTCCATGGCGCCGGGCGTATCGTTCCAAAAGTGTGTCCGTTGGCATTGCAACTCGACTATTCAACCGTCAGGCGAAGCCGTGACACAAGTTACGTTGCCTGACCAAGCGGCTGACAAACGGGTGAACTCACCCGGGTTTGGCCCGGACCAACGGGATTTCGGTCGGCCTCGGGCGCCCCTCGACAGGACGGTAGTGACCGAGCCCGCGCGCCAATACGCAGTCCCGGGGCCCCGTCAGAGCGTCAGCCGCATGAACACATAACCGAGCGTGGCGGTGACCGGCAAGGTCAGCACCCAGGCCCAGAGGATGCGTTCGACCACTCCCAGCTTCAGCGCGCTGAATCGCTTCGCGCACCCGACGCCCATGATGCTGGTGGTGATGGCGTGGGTGGTGGAAACCGGCATGCCCAAGCTCGCCGCCGTGCCGAGGACGATCGCCGCCGTGGTTTCGGCCGCGAAGCCGTGGATCGGTTGGAGCTTCACCATCTTGTGACCCATCGTGCGGATGATCTTCCACCCGCCGACCGCAGTGCCTGCACACATCACCAGCGCGCACGAGAACTTGATCCACAGGGGGATGTGATCGTTGTTTGCCCCCAGGGTGGGCACCCGCAGGAAGGCCAGCCAAGCCGGCGCCCCGTCGAGCGTTCCCGCCTTGGTCGCGGCCAGCAGCGAAAACGCGATGATGCCCATCGTCTTCTGGGCGTCTCCCTGACCATGCATGAAGCCCATGAAGCCGGCGCTCACCAACTGGAGCTTCGCGAAGAGCGTCGAGACCACCGTGGGCCGCCACAGGCGGACCACCACGTAGAGCGCGCCCATGAACAGCATGCCCAGGACAAACCCGGCCAGTGGCGAGAGGAACATCGGCAGGACGACCTTGTAGAGCACGCCGTCAAACTTGAACCAGGGCAGGCCCGGCTTGGCGCGGCTCCAGACAATCACCGCCCAGTTGCCCTTGGCGGCGGCGAGGCCGGCACCACAGAGGCCGCCGACCAGCGCGTGGGTGGAACTGCTCGGCAGCCCGAACCACCAGGTGAGCAGGTTCCAGATGATGCCGCCGGCCAACGCGCAGACCACCAGTTGGGTGGCGATTCCGGCCGGGACCATTTCGGAATCCAGCAGCCCGGAACTGACCGTCTTGGCGACGGCCGTGCCCCACAGCGCCCCGACGAGGTTGGTGCAGGCGGCCAGGAGGATGGCCTGCCGCGGCGTCAGCACCTTGGTCGAGACCACGGTGGCGATGGAGTTGGCCGTGTCGTGAAAGCCGTTGATGTATTCGAAGATCAACGCCACGACCACGACCGTGAGCAGCAACGTCATGGCCGTAGGCTCAGGAGTTCTTCAGCACGATGTGAAAGATCACGTTGCCGGCGTCCCGGCAGCGGTCGATGACCTTTTCCAGCAGTTCGTAGAGATCCTTCAGCGCAATGACCCGGACCGCGTCATGATCGCCGGAGTAAAGCCCGCGGAGCAGGTCGATCATCAGGTTGTCCGCCGCCCCCTCGAGGTATTGCAGCTTGTCGTTCAGCTCCTTGACCGTGCCAAGGTTGGGTTTGCGCAGTTCGTTGACCATCAACACCACCGTCTGGGTCGCCGTCTCCAGCAGGGACGCTTGCCGTGAAAAACTGGTCTGCCGGACGTGCTCGGGCGCGAGCAGCAGGCGTTCCCCGAACTTCTCCAGGGTCTTGGGAATCTTGTAGAGCGCATTGGCCAACGCCTCGATGTCCTCCCGCTCCAGCGGCGTCACGAAGGTCTTGGTCAGCTGGGTGCGGATCTCCTGGGTGATCTGTTTGTCCTTGCGCCGCAGCAGGGCGAATTCGTCCAGCGAGACGGCCCTCGACTCCGGGTTCAGCAGCATCTTCCGCATGAGGGCGACGCTCTCCTGGGCTTCAGTGGCGGACTTTTCCAGCAGTTCGAAGAAGATCTCATCCCGGCCCAGGAACTTTTGAAGCGAAAACATAGCGAAGCGTGGGCCGGATACTGTGCTTCCCCCGCCCCGTGCAAATGCCGTGCCGGTGACGATTCCGTGACAATCACCCAGGTGAGGAATCGGTTCACCAAATCCCGCCCCGCCGCCCGGGGCGCGACCGGGAACAGGTTTCCGGGGTTGGCCAAAGCCTGCGCTGCGGTAACGGAGGCTTCGACGCACCCGAAACGGCTGCCGGAGTTCTCGCCCAAGGCTTCCCGGAAGCGAGGCGGCGCGTCCGGTTTCGGGCCTCGCCGCGCGGCTACGCTCCGCCACCCGGTCCGGCGCCTGCCCCGGGCCGATGCAACTTCGGTGTCGAACAGGTTACGAAAACCAATCTCGGCAACCCGCAAGGAACCGGGGCATCGGCACTCCATTACGCGCTGTCACATTTTCGTAACACAACGGACGTAAATCCGTGACGGACGTTACCTGATGGTCACTCGTTCGTAGCTTTCGCCGCCGATTCGGGCGAGTTGCGGGTCATCTGATGCACAAAGGAATTCATAACCAATTCAGGTCATCCATCCTGGCCGCCGTCGCCTCGGCGGCGTTGCTGCCGATCCCGGCCGCCGCCGGGGAAACCATGTTCAAGCTGCTCCGGGTGCTGAAGGACAAGGGCTCCATCTCCGAGGGGGAATACCAGATGCTGCTGGAGGCGGCTCGGGAGGAGACCGCCCCCAAGGCGGCGTCCGCGCCCCCCGCCCCCCCTGCGGTGGTGGCGCCAGCCCCGGTCACTGCCACCGCGGCGACACCAAGCCCAGCGGCGCCGGAAAAGGCCGCCGTGCCCGGCGACAAACGCGAGGCCATGCACGCCAAGACGGACGGCACCTCCTCCCTGGCCGAAGCGGTGAACAAGGCCCTCAAGGGCAAGTGGTATGAACGGATCAGTTTTCGCGGTTACGCCCAGCTCCGCTACACCCATGTGATCGACGAGGACGGCGCGGCCCTGAATGTCCTCAACGACTCCTCCGCCAGCACGACTTCGTCGTTCCTGCTGCGCCGCGGGCGCGTCATCCTCAGCGGCGACGCGACGGACCGGCTGTTCGTCTATGCGCAGGCGGACTTCAACGCGTCCCTGAGCTCCGGCGAGACGGCCCTCGGAATGCGCGACTATTACGGCGACGTGGCGTTGGACGAGAAGAAGGAATTCCGCTTCCGCCTGGGCCAGTCCAAGGTTCCCTTCGGTTGGGTCAACCTGCAGTCGTCCCAGAACCGCGCCCCCATGGAACGCGCGGACGCCTTGAACAGCGCGGTCGAGGGCGAGCGGGACATCGGCGCCTATTTCTACTGGGCGCCGGAAGAAGTCCGGCACCGCTACCGCGACCTGGTCAAACTAGGCCTCAAGGGTTCCGGCGATTACGGCGTGGTCGGCGTGGGTGCCTACTCGGGCCAGGGCTTGAATCGCCTGGACCTCAACGGCGAGCCCCACGTGATCGCCCGCGTCAACTATCCTTGGAAACTCGACAACGGCCAATACCTCGAAGCCGGCCTCCAGGCCTATCACGGCAAGTTCCTGAGTCCGGTCAGCGCGATGAACTACGCCGGCGCGACCTTTACCCCGACGCGGCAGGCCGACGGTGTGGTGGACGAACGGATTGGGGCCACGTTCATCTGGTATCCGCAGCCGTTCGGCGTCGAGGCCGAATGGAATGTCGGGCGCGGGCCGGAGCTCAATCCGCTCAGCCGCACCCTGGAACGGGAAACGCTCCACGGCGGCTACGTGCAACTCAGCTACCGGATCGAGAAGCATTGGGGTGACTGGTATCCCTTCGTCCGTTGGCAATACTTTGACGGCAGCCGGAAATTCGCGGCCAACGCGCCGCAACTGCGGGTCAACGAGGCTGACATCGGCGTAGAGTGGCAGCCACGGCCGGAAGTCGAGCTGACGATTTCCTACTCCCGCACGTTCGAGCGGACGAACACCCGCATCGCGCCTTATCTGGAGACGGATTCGGCCGACCGACTGGCCTTCCAGGCCCAGATCAACTTCTAGGCGGACCACCCGGAGAACCAACGAACAAGGCTGCCGGCAATCCGGTAGCCTTTTCGTCTGGCCTCCCGTCGGCCGGCTATCGGGCGCTCACAACGCCTGGGTCAGCCGCATGCAGAGGTAACCCAGCAAAGCCGTGATCGGCAGGGTGAGCACCCACGCCCACAGGATGCGGGTGACCACGTTCAGCTTGAGCGCGCTGAACCGCTTCGCGCAGCCCACGCCCATGATGCTCGTCGTTATCGCGTGAGTGGTGGAGACCGTCATCCCGAACTGGCCCGTGATCGCCAGCACCGTCGCGGCCGTCGTCTCCGCCGCAAACCCATGCACCGGCTGCAACTTCACCATCTTGTGGCCCATGGTCTTGATGATCTTCCAGCCGCCGGCCGCGGTGCCCGCCGCCATCGTGAGCGCACAGACAATCTTGATCCAGGCCGGCACGTCCGGGGCGAGGGATTTCACCTTCTTGGCCGCGGCCGGGACCACCGGTTTCCCTTCTTTGGCCGCCACGTCCGTCTCGGCCTTCAGGGTCTTCAGCCAGTCGGTCGGCTTGGCCGCCACCATTGGCCCGAGCAGGGGCAGCTTCGGCAGCCAGCGGGCGGCCTCGCGATCCAGCGCGGCTTGGTGCGTCGCCTGGGCCAGCTTCAGCTCGCGTTCCGCACCGGCCGCATCGCCGGCGGCGGCAAACGCATGGTAGGCCAGCGCATGGAACGCCTCCTTGAACTCGCCGGTCTTCAACTGGTCCGCCTCGGCCGACAGCACGCGGGCATTCTGGACCGGGTCCGGCGCGCCCTTCTCCAGCGCAACGATCTGCTGTTCGGCCAGTTGGGACTTGTCCATCCGCAGGAAATGGAGGGCCGAGGGAATTCCGTTGAGCGAACCCGCCGTCGTGGCCGTCACCAGCGCGAGGGTGATGATGCCCATGGTTTTCTGGGCGTCCGCCAACCCGTGGGCGAATCCCATGTAGCCGGCACTGACCAGCTGGAGTTTGCCGAACACCGAATTGACCCAGGCGGGCCGGGCATTGCGCAGCAGCAGGTAGAGCAGGCTCATCAGCAGGAAGCCGGCAACGAAGCCGATGACCGGCGATGAAAACATCGGGATGACCACCTTGTGGAGGATGCCCTCGTGCTTCACCGCGCCGGTGACCTTGTCGACCTTTTCCACGGACCAGAGGATGGCCTTCCAGTTACCGTGGGCGGAAGCAAGCGTGGCGCCGCAGAGACCGCCGACCAGCGCATGGGTCGAACTGCTCGGCAGGCCCAACCACCAAGTGAGCAGATTCCAGCCAATGCCGCCGATCAGGGCGCAGACG
>JBIIUN010000282.1:0-6917 GCA_044339945.1 Kapaibacterium sp. (SeqCode) | reverse complement strand
TTCATCGCGCCAGTTGAAATGCCGGCTCGGGGCCACCAAGCTCCGCCCATGCGATTTCGATTCGGTTGTCTGGCGGTATTGACCGCGGCGGTGCTTGGGGCGGGTTGCGAAAAGCCGGCGACGCCCTCGGCGGTTTCCACGCTGCCCACGTCCGCGGCTGCACCGGCCACGAACCCGGTGACGGTTAGCAGCACCGTGATCCGTCGCGAGGTCGCCCCGCCGTATTCGTCGCGGGCGCTGACCAATCTCCAGACCCTCAAGCTCTGGATCGGGCCGCACGAGGTGACCGCCCAGTTGGCGATGAGCCCCGTCGAGATGGCCACCGGCATGATGCACCGGCTGAGCATCGGGCCGGAGGAGGCGATGCTCTTCCCGCTGCCGCGCCCGATGCAGGCGTCGTTCTACAACCGCAACGTCATGTTTGACCTTGGGGTCGCCTACGTCGATCCGGACGGAGTCATCCAGGAAATCATCACGCTGAAGAAGGAAGACGAAACGCCGCGGCCGTCGAAGGCGCCGAACATCCAGTTTGTGCTGGAGGTCGCGCCGGATTGGTTCCAGCGGAAGGGCGTCGGCGTGGGCACGGAAATCCGCACGCCGCAGGGGCCGTTGAAGCAGGCGTTCACCTTTCACTGACCTCCGCCGATGCGAATCGCCCTTGCGCAGCTCAACACAACCGTCGGCGACCTCGCGGGCAACGAGGCGAAGATCCTTGCCGCCTACCGCCGCGGGACCGAGGCGGCGGCCGAACTGGTCATCGTGCCCGAACTGGCGCTCACCGGCTACCCGCCGCGCGACCTGCTCACGAAACGCGCCTTCGTCGAGGCCAACCTCGCGGCGTTGCACCGGTTGGCCGCGGCGACGGGCGAAGTCGGGTTGGTGGTCGGCTTCGTCGGGGAGAACCCGCGCCGGCCGGGCCGGGAGCTGACCAATGCCGCCGCCCTGTTGGCCAATGGCCAGGTGGTGGCCGTCCGGGCCAAGTCGCTGCTGCCCACCTACGACGTGTTCGACGAGGACCGCTATTTCGAGCCCGCGACGGAGAATTCGCCGGTGGAGTTCCGCGGCCGGAAGCTCGGGATCACGATCTGCGAGGACGTCTGGAACGACGAGGATTTCTGGCCCGAACGCCGTTACCGGCCGAACCCGGCGGTGGACCTGGCCGCCGCGGGAGCCGATCTCCTGCTCAATCTCTCCGCTTCGCCCTGGCATGTCGGCAAGGACCGGACGCGCCACGCCATGCTCGCGAGCCTCTCGCTGAAGACGCGCCGGCCGGTCGTGTATTGCAACTTGGTGGGCGGCAACGACGAACTCGTTTTCGACGGGCAAAGCCTGGTGTTCAACGCCGCGGGCCGGCTCGTGGCGCAGGCCGAGGCCTTCCGTGAAGATTTCCGGGTCATCGAGACTGACGTGTCGGGCGGGGCGACCTTCCGCACGCTGGATGTTGAACAGGCCATCCACGACGCGCTGGTGCTGGGCACACGGGATTACCTCCACAAATGCGGCTTCAAGTCGGCGGTGCTCGGGCTGAGCGGCGGGATCGACTCCGCGGTGGTCGCGGCGCTGGCCGTGGCGGCGCTTGGCCCGGAGAACGTCCGCGGGTTGGCCTTGCCGTCGGAATTCAGCTCGCAGGGTTCGCTGGATGACGCTCAAGCCTTGGCGGAGAATCTCGGCATCGCGTTCGACGTGGTGCCCATCCAGCCGCCGTTCGCCGCGGTGAAGGGGCAGTTGCGCGACGTGTTTGCGGGGCGCGCGGAGGACGTGACCGAGGAAAACATCCAGGCCCGCCTGCGCGGCGTGATCCTGATGGCGATGTCGAACAAGTTCGGCTCGCTGCTGCTGACCACCGGCAACAAGTCCGAGCTGGCCGTCGGCTACTGCACGCTCTACGGCGACATGTGCGGCGGGTTGGCGGTGATCAGCGACGTGCCGAAGACGATGGTTTACCGCGTCGCCAGTTGGATCAACGCGGACGCCCGGAAGCGGCTGGGCCACGACCTGATTCCCGAGCCCAGCCTGACCAAGCCGCCCAGCGCCGAGTTGCGGCCGAACCAGACCGACCAGGATAGCCTGCCGCCCTACGAGGTGCTTGATGCCATTCTCGAAGGCTACGTGGTGCAGGCGAAATCCGCCGCCCAACTGGTGGCCGAGGGCCATCCCGAAGCCGCGGTGAAACGCGTGGTGAAGCTGATCGACGGCGCGGAATACAAGCGCCGGCAGGCCGCGCCCGGACTCAAGGTCACCACCAAGGCCTTCGGCGTTGGCCGGCGTTTCCCGATCGCCCAGCGCTGGCGGGAAGTCTAGCCGCCCGGGTAATGTCGAATGCCCGCCGATTCCCTCGCGTCGCACTTCCGCCGGCGGCGCCGATGCCCTAGAAAATCGCCCGGCCCACCGACGGCCAACGCATGAACCTTTCGCATCTGCTGCTGACCCATGGGCTGTTGACCGACAGCCAGTTGAGCGACGCACTGGCCCTCCAGCGCGCCGAGGGCTTGCGGCTGGACCGCGCCATCGTTCAGCTCGGGTTCCTGACCGAACAGCAGTTGCTGGAGCTCATGGCGCAGCAGCTGCACCTGCCGATGGTGCAGCTCCAGGAGCTGGCCATCGCGCCCGAAATCCTCCGCGCCCTGCCGTCGAAGATCATTTACCGAAAGCGTTTGGTGCCGATTTCCCGGGAGAACGGCGTGCTCAACGTGGCCACCAGCGACGCGTTCGACCTCTACGCCTTTGACGACCTCCGGCTGAGCACCGGGCTCGACATCCAGCCGGTGCTGGCGCCGCGGGATGACATCGAGAAGTTCATCAAGTCGCACTACGGCCTGGGCGGCGACACGCTCGACGAGATGGTCGGCGCCGACGACCTGGAAGGCGTCAGCGTCACCGGCGAATCGGGCGAGGACCTGATGGAGCTGGCCCAGGAGGCGAGCGTCATCAAGCTGGTCAACGAGATCATCGTCGAGGCCGTCAACGAGCGGGCGTCCGACATCCACATCGAGCCCTACGAGCACCACATGGCGATCCGCTACCGGATCGACGGCGTGCTCCAGGAAGCCTCGGTGCCGCCGCAGATGCACCGGTTCCAGGCGGCGATCATCTCGCGCATCAAGATTCTCTCGAACCTCAACATCGCCGAGCGCCGCATTCCGCAGGACGGCCGCATCAAGTTCCAGGTCGGCGGCCGGCAGGTCGACGTCCGCGTGAGCGTCATCCCGATGATCTTTGGCGAAGGCGTCGTGATGCGTCTCCTCGACAAGGCCAACGTGCTGTTCACGCTGCAACAGCTCGGCATGTTCAAGGGGCTCATCGACCGTCCGCACGGCATCTTCCTCGTCACCGGCCCGACCGGTTCCGGCAAGACGACCACGCTCTACGCCGCGCTCAACGCCATCATCGGTCCCGGCCTCAAGTGCATCACGGTCGAGGATCCCGTGGAATACAACCTCCAGGGCGTGAACCAGATTCCGGTGAACCACGCCGTCGGCATGACCTTCGAGAAGGGATTGCGCGCGATCCTGCGTCATGATCCCGACGTGGTGATGATCGGTGAAATCCGCGACCTCGAGACCGCCAGCGCCGCGACGCAGGCGGCGATGACCGGCCACCTCGTGCTCTCCACGCTGCATACCAACGACGCCGCGTCGGCCGCCATGCGACTCATCGAGATGGGCGTGGAACCGTTCCTCGTCAGCAGCACGATGATCGGCGCGATGGCCCAACGGCTCGTCCGGCGCGTGTGTCCCAAGTGCAAGGAATTCTACGAGCCCGACCCGGCGAACCTGCCGCGCGACCTGATCTTGGAACCCGGCCAGAAGCTCGCCCGCGGCGTCGGCTGCCCGAACTGCCGCGGCACCGGCTACCGCGGCCGGACCGGCCTCTACGAACTGATGGTCATGAGCGACATCATCGGTGAGAAGATCATCGACCGCGCCCCGACGCCCCAGATCATCGCCGCCGCCCGCGCCACCGGCCTGCGCCTCCTGCGCGAAGACGGCTGGATCAAGGTCCGCGCCGGTCACACAACGCCTGACGAGGTGGTGCTGTGCACGGCGCTATAGGTAAAAACTGCACTTTTGCATGAACTGGTGCGCGCCCATTCTGCTCGGCCTATTGGCGATCTGCACCATGGGATGTGTCCACGGCTACCCGTGGCTTGCGAGACGCGTCGAGGCGTCGCCGAGTTATCGCCGTCTGCTTTCTCAGCGCCCCGATGCGGGTTGGGTGACGGACTACGCGCTCGATAGTTACGCCGTCGTCGCGATCGGTGCGTCGGCCGATGAGAACCTATGGCACCGTTGGGCTACGCTTCGGGTATGGCGATCAGGGCGAGTGGACCGAATGGTAATCTGCCCTGAATGTCATGAAGACCAGCATTGGGTTGAAGACCGATAAGACTGCAGCCGACCACAAGGTAGCCAACATGCCTCAGTTTATCTGTCCCGCGATGAATGAGTCCGGCGCCCGGGTTTCCGGCCCGCTGGAGGCCGACAACGGGGTGGCAGCGCCTTCAGCGCCGGAGGCGCTGCAGACAGTAGCCCACGGCGTGAGCCGTGGGTTGGGTTCGCATTTCGATCAAGCCCCGCCAGGGGCGGCGGAAGTGCGGCCCAAGCTAAAGGTTCCGTCTCTTTCGCCCCTGCCGGGGCTCGCCGCGTTTGGCTGGTTACCCACGGCTCACGCCGTGGGCTACTCTTTGTCGCCGCTCTGCGGCTGCCGTTTCGCCGAATTGCTTTGGTCGCGGTGGCTGGGGAGACTTGCTCGCTGATTTCGCCATGCCCCACTTCACCTACACCGCCATGAACGAGTCCGGCGCCCGGGTTTCCGGCGCGCTGGAGGCCGACAGCGAGGCGATGGTCCTGCGGTTGCTTGAGGAGAAGCGCCTGTTCCCGGTGTCCGTGAAGGGCAAGGGCATCACCGCCGAGGGCAAACCCAAGCGCCGGCGCGTCAAGTCGGCCGACCTCGGGATGCTCTACAGCCAGTTGGCTGACCTGCTGGGCTCGGGCGTGCCGTTGCTGCGGGCGATGGACTCGCTGATCAAGTCCACGCCCGCGCCGCACATCAAGGAGCTGCTCAAGGAAATCCGCGCCGCCGTGGCCGAGGGCAAATCGCTGACCGAGACGCTGAAACAGTATCCGGAAACCTTCCCGCCGCTGCACACGGCGATGATCCAGGCCGGCGAACGGGCCGCCTTCATGGAAGAGGTCCTGCGCAGTCTCTCGGGCTTCATCGAGCGGTTTGAGGAGCTGCGCAGCAAGGTCATGGGCGCGCTCATCTACCCGGCGGTCCTGGCCGGTCTGGGCACCGTGGTGATGTTCGCCGCGCTGATGTTCTTCGTGCCGAAATTCGAGCCGCTGCTGGCCAATGCGAAGAAGCCGCTGCCGTCGGAGATCATGTTCGCCGCCAGCCACATCGTCCGGAACTACTGGTATCTGGTGGCGCTGGTGCTGGCCGGCCTGGTGGCGCTGGTGTGGTTCAACCTCAAGAACGAGGCCGTGCGGCGGAAGCTGGAAATCTGGCAGCTCAAGATTCCCGTGGTGGGTTCCGCGCTGCGGCTGCTGGCGATCACCCGTTTCTGCCGCATCCTCGGCACGATGCTGGCGAATGGCGTGCCCTTGCTCGCGGCGCTCAAGATCAGCAAGGACGCCACCGGCTCGAACATCCTGGCCGAACGCATTGCGGAGGCCGCGGAAGCGGTCCGGGACGGCAAACGCCTGTCCGAACCGCTGAGCAAGGGCGATTTCATCCCGGAACAGATCCTGGCGATGATCACGGTCGCCGAGGAGTCCAACAACCTGGACAAGGTGCTGGTGCAGATTTCCGACACGGTGGAACGCCGGACGAACCGCCAGGTGGACCAAGCCGTGCGCCTGATCGAGCCGGCGATCCTGGTCTGCGTGGCAGCGGCGATTGGCTTCCTCGCGCTCGGCTTGTTGCTGCCCATCTTCACGATGGCCAGCGCCCTCGGTTCCAAGTAGGCGCGCCGCCACGGGGCGCCGTCCGGCAAAAATCTTTGCCGTAACACAGTTGAATCTTGTCGGGTTTTCCACCGTCCGGCTAACGTCCGAATCTAGTATTTCAACTGCGTATGACCGTTCAGCAACTCAGCATCCTCGCCCGCCGCCGTCGGCGCGCGTCCGGCTTCACCCTGATCGAAATCCTCCTCGTCATCGTCATCATCCTGCTCCTGGCCGGCGCGCTCGTCGTGTTCGTGCTGCCGCAGCAGAAGGGTGCCGAGAAGAACACTACCCGGCTGATGCTGCAGGGCGTGGGCAATGCCCTCGACAATTACCGCCTGAACCTGGGCCATTATCCCACCGAACAGGAAGGCGGCCTGGACGCGCTGCTCAAGAAGCCCAGCTTCGAGAATGAGCGCCTCGGCGAGAAGTGGGCCGGCCCCTACCTCAAGCCCGGCACGACGCTGGACGACCCGTGGAACAACAAGATCCGCTACGAGCTCAACGACGCCACCACCGGCAACACGGGCGGCGGCAGCGGTGGCGAAGCCGGCGGGGCGCTGCCTTACAAGCTGTTCTCGGTCGGCCCGGACGGCCAGCCGGACACCGACGACGACATCAAGCTCTACGCCGAAGGCTCCGACGCCAACGCATCTGGCACTCCGAAGTGAGTTTGGGCCGTGAGCAGGACTGATTTTTCATGGGCATCCCGGGCCGGCGACCATCAGCCACCGGGGCCGGCTTCACCCTCGTTGAGCTGGTCCTGACCGTTGCCCTGTTGCTCCTGCTCGCCGGAGCGGTTGGCTACAGCTTCAATTCCGCCCGGCAGGGCACCCAGTTGGAAGAGGGGGCGGGCCAGTTGGAATCCCTGTTCCGGTTTGCCCGGGCGCAGTCCGCCAGCACCGGTCGGCGGGTGCAGGTCAGCTTTGTGGAGGCGGCGGTGGGAGGGGCGGCCCACGCCGCCGCGCCCTT
>JBIIUN010000054.1:0-15239 GCA_044339945.1 Kapaibacterium sp. (SeqCode) | reverse complement strand
TGGTTCATGGGCTTGCCGGTGAAGGAAAACGGCGTGGCGGTGTTCAGCG
Source organism: Kapaibacterium sp. (SeqCode) (assembly GCA_044339945.1). Classification (GTDB taxonomy): domain Bacteria; phylum Verrucomicrobiota; class Verrucomicrobiia; order Limisphaerales; family UBA9464; genus CAIWAH01. The sequence goes on along the minus strand of JBIIUN010000054.1, from coordinate 15,190 downwards.
ACCAGGCCGACTTCCACGCCGCCCGCGGACCGGGCAAGGGCAAGAACCACCTCTACGCCGACGGCGCGGTGAAGAACTTCTTCACCGTCGAAACCGAACCCCTGACGCCGTGATTCAGCTCCGGTCCTTGCGAAAAGTGTTCAGTCAGCGCGTCGCGGTCGCCGGTCTCGACCTGCACGTGCCGCGCGGGGTGGTCTTCGGCCTGCTGGGACACAACGGCGCCGGCAAGAGCACGACCATCGGCATGTTGTTGGGGCAGGTCTGGCCGACCGGCGGCGAAGTCCGCGTCTGCGGCCACGACGTGCTGGGCCAGCGGGCGAAGGCGTTGGCCCGGGTCGGCGCGATCTTCGAGGCGCCGGTTTTCTACGATTACCTGAGCGGCTGGCGAAACTTGGAGATCCTGGCGAGCTACTCCGCACGGACGCCGAAGGAACGTCTCCGCGAGGTCGTCGCGTGGGTGGGCCTGGCCGGCCGCGAACATTCGCTGGTCCGCACCTACTCCCACGGTATGCGCGCCCGGCTGGCGCTCGCCCAGGCGCTGCTGCCCGCGCCGGAGCTGCTCATCCTCGACGAGCCGACCAACGGGCTGGATCCCGAAGGCATCCACGAGATGCGGGAGACGATCCGGCGCCTGCACGCCGAGTTCGGGCTCACGATCCTGCTGTCCTCGCACCTGCTCAGCGAGGTGCAGCAGCTCTGCCCGCGCATCGCGGTGCTGCATCAGGGGGCGAAGGTGTTCGACGGCACCCTGGCTGAGGCTACCCGGACCCGCGACCGCGTGCGGCTTGTGACCGACGACTTTTCGGCGGCCGCGGCCGAACTGGGACGCAGCGGGCTGATCACCGGCGCGGAGGAAGGCGAGTTCCTCTGCCTGGCTGCCGGCGCAACCCCGGCGCAGGTCGTGAAGCGGCTTGTGGAACTGGGCTTTCCCGTCCACGCGATCACCCGGGAGGAATCCACGCTCGAACAGTTTTACCTCTCGCTCGTGAAGAAATCGCCGCCGCCGGCCTGAACCCCTTTCCCCGCGTGTTCCTCCTCCAGCTCAAGCACGAACTCTGGAAGCTCTTCGGCAAGAAGCGGACCTACATCGGCTTCGGCGCGTTCCTGCTCGCCCAGCTCGCGGTGATCCTGATGTTCCGCTACACGAAGGCGACCGTCGCGATCCGGCGGGCGCTGGAAGGCGGCGGTTATCCGGCGGATGACTTCCTCACCGCCGGCACCATCGCCACGCAGATCGTCATCCCCGTGGCCTTCCTGTTGCTGCCGCTTTACGTCGCGCTGGTCGGCGGCGACCTCGTGGCCAAGGAAACCGAGGACGGCACGCTGCGGATGATCCTGGCGCGGCCCATCTCGCGGCTCCGCCTGCTCACGCTCAAGTGGGTCGCCGGCGCGCTGTTTTCGTTGGCCCTGTCGCTGATGCTTGGCGGGTGCGGTTGGCTGCTGGCTTCGATCTGGTTTCCGCAGGGCGGCCTGTTCGCCATCCAGATCGAGGGTGGTCCCGGGGGCGGCTTCGCCGTGTTCGGCGCCGGGGAAGGGGCGTGGCGTTACCTCGCCGCGCACGCCCTGCTGGCGACCAAGGCGATCACCGTGCTGAGCCTCGCGTTCCTGTTCTCCTGCTTCAACATGAAGCCGGCGGCGGCGACGATCCTCGCGCTGTCGGTCATGTTCGTGAGCGTGATCCTCATGAACATCCCGTGGTTCGCGGACTACCGGACGTGGTTCATCACCCATCACCTGAACCTCTGGCAGTGGATGTTCCTCCAGACACCGCCCGGGACGAAGATGCTGGAATCGCTGAGCCTGCTCGCGGGCTTCAACGTGTCCTTCTTCGCCGTCGGTGCGGCGGCCTTTCAGGTCCGCGACATCAAGTCGTAAGGTTCCCGACGGCCCGATTGGGCATTCCCTCCGGCGGCGGATTCGCGTAACGCTTGGGCGTCATGAGCAGTGCCTACACGCCCCGTGAACTCGGTTACCGCATGCCCGCCGAATGGGAGCCCCACGTCGCCACCTGGCTGACGTGGCCCCGGCCCGAGGGCATCAGTTTTCCCGGCCGTTACGAGCCGGTGCCCGACGTTTACGCGCAGTTCATCTTCCACCTCACGCAGCACGAAACCGTGCAGATCAACGTGTGGCACGACGACATGGCGGAAGGCATCCGCCAGGTGCTGCGGAAGCATCACGTCCCGTTGGAACGGGTCGGCTTCCACCATTTCCCCAGCTACGAACCTTGGTGCCGCGATCACGGTCCGATCTTCGTGACTCGCGAGAGCGCCGCCGGCCGGGATCGCGCCATCGTGGACTGGGGTTACAATGCCTGGGGCGGCAAGTATCCGCCGTTCGACCTCGATGACGCCGTGCCCCAGCACGTCGCCAAGTTACGTGGGCTGCCGTTGTTCAGCCCGGGCATCGTGATGGAAGGCGGCTCGCTGGAGGTGAACGGCGCCGGGACGCTCCTGACGACCGAAGCCTGCCTGCTGAATCCGAACCGCAACCCGCACCTGAACCGTGCTCAGATCGAGCAATACCTCTGCGATTACCTAGGCGTGCGGCACGTCCTGTGGCTCGGCGACGGCATCGTGGGCGATGACACCGACGGGCACATTGATGACCTCACCCGCTTCGTGAACCCGACCACCGTCGTGACCGTCGTGGAGGAGGATCCGCAGGACGAGAACTACGGTCTGTTGCAGGAGAACCTGCATCGCCTGCGCACCATGAAGGATCAGGACGGCCAACCGCTCCGCATCGTCGAACTGCCGATGCCCGGCCTCGTCGAATGCGAGGACCAGCGGTTGCCCGCCAGCTACGCCAATTTCTACATCGCGAACCGCCAGGTCATCGTGCCGACCTACCACCACGCCAACGACGCCCGCGCCTTGGAAATCCTCCAGCGCGAATTTCCCGACCGGAAAGTGGTGGGCATCGACTCCTCGGACCTGATCTGGGGGCTGGGTTCGTTCCACTGCATCAGCCAGCAGGAACCCGCCTAGTCCGCCGCCCATGGGGAACTCGCCGCAGGGCTTGCAGCTCGACCGCGTCGTGCTGCTCGGCCGCACGCTGGAGGAATACCGCCGCTACTTCGCGCTCGACCTGGACTCGTGGCGCGGCCGGCGGGTGCTTGATGTCGCGTCCGGCGTCAGCTCGTTTTGCGCCGAGGCAAACGCCGCCGGCCTGGACGTGACCGCCTGCGATCCGATCTATGCCCGGACGCCGGAAAGCCTCCGGCCGCAGTGCGCCGCGGACCTCGACCTGGTGGTGGCTGGCGTCCGCGGGAAGCCCACGTATCGCTGGGATTTTTACCGGACGCCCGAGGGCATGCGGGCCTTCCGGGAAGCCGCCTGCCGCGGATTCCTTGCCGACTTTGCGGCACACCCGGCCCGTTACGTCGTCGGCCAGTTGCCTGCGCAGCCCTTCGCCGACGGCGCCTTTGACCTCACGCTCGTCTCCTACCTGCTGTTCGCCTACGAGCGGCAGTTCGACTACGATTTCCACCGGCGCGCCGTGCTGGAGCTAATGCGCGTGACCCGCGGCGAAGCCCGGTTGTATCCGGTCGTTTCCTTCGAGGCGCAGCGCTCGGAATACATCGCGCGGTTCCCGGAAGATCCGGCGCTGGCCCACCTCCGGTTCGATGTCGTGCCCACCGACTTCGAGTTCCTCGTGAATTCAAACTTCTACCTGCGGGTGACCCACCGGGAGCCGACGGGCGCTTGACGCCGCCGCGGTTCGCCCGCTTCGCTTGGCCATGCTCCAGTCCGGCCTCCTGAATCCGCACCTGCTGTCGCTGCTCGCGCGCATCCGGCACACGAACACGCTGGTGATCGCCGACTCGATGTTCCCCTCGTGGCCGGGGATCGAGACGGTGGACCTGGCGCTCATCTACGGCGTGCCGACGGTGCCGCAGGTGCTGGACGCGGTGCTGGCGAACTGGAAATGCGGCGCCGCGTGGTTTGCCGAGGAATTCCAGCGCCACAATCCGCCGGAGGTGCAGGCCGAATTCATGCGGGCCTTCCGCGGGGCGCCCGTGACCTTCGAGCCGCACCTCGCGCTGAAGGCGCGGGTGCCCAAGGCCATTGGCGTCATCCGCACGGGCGAACACCGCATCTACACCAACGTGGTGCTGGAATCAGCGTAAGCGGAAGTCCGCGCCCAGTTGCTCCGGCTCCTCCGCCCGGTTCAAAACCACCCGAGCTTCCGGCGGTTCACGTAGTAGAGCCCGCCGAGCACGCGGGAGAGGAAGAAGGCCGACCACAACGCGTCGAACTGGTCCACGAGCGCGCCTAGGTAAGGCACGGCATTGGCCAGTTCGCCGGTCAGCGCCTGCACGGCGATCAGGCCGGCGAACACCACCAGCGTCAGCAGGTAGTGGGCGGGCACCGCGAAGATCGCCCGGAAGACCAGCAACGGGTTGAGGGCGGCCAGGCTGTCAAACATCGCCACGCCCAAAGCCGCCATCGGGAAATACACCGCCCCGACGAAGCCCAGTCCGCCGGCCAGCAGTAGGTCGGACTCGGGAATCTCGCGGTGGTTCGCTTCCGCGATCTTCAGCACGGCGAACGCCGGCCCGAAGCACAGTGCGACCGTGACCAACCACTGGAGCCACTTCTCCGCCAGTTCACCCTTGTCGGTCATCGAAGGCCAGCGCGGCAGGGTGTCCTCGCCCTGGGCGGTCCCGTGGATCACCGACTGGAGCATGAGCAGCAGGTAACCCCACATGCCGACGGACAGGATCAGGCCGAACAGGCCAAACTTGGGCACCCACTCCAGGCCGGTGAACACGACGGTTCCGGTCAGGAGGATGATCAGCCCGTCGCCGCGGAACGGATAGCTGAACGCGTCGCCGACGAAGCTGGCGAAGGATCGCTCCGGCGCGATTACCGGTGCGGGTTGCGGCACGCTGGTCGTCGGGACCGGGGCGACAGCCGCTTCCACTCCCGGGAACAACGCCTCCAGCGGCACCCATTCCGGCATGCCTTCGGCCCAGGCGAAGTCCTGCGGCGACAGCGAACCGGCGGCGAGCATCTCACGGACGGCCTCGGCGGGGAACGGGCCGACTTCCTGGCCGTTTTGGAGGATGAGCAGGGATGTGGGTGTCATGTTAGCGCCGGGAGTTCGCCCGGGAACTATCCCGCCGGCGCAGTCCGGGCAAGGCGCCAGTCGGCCGGGAGCGCGGCTCTCCGAGCCGCAAGTCTCCTCCTGATCGAATGGTCAAACGCCTGACGCGGCTCAGAGAGCCGCGCTCCCGCCGTTTAGGCCCGGCGCCCCGAGTGGTCGTCGCTTCCCGTCCCGTGCGCTCCGGATTCGACAGGCACGGTGCGGCCGGCCAGATTCGCCGCCCGATGTCGAAGCCGTTGGTCATTGCCGGTCGCGAATTCACGAGCCGCCTTTTTGTGGGCACGGGCAAGTTCCCGTCGCCTGAAGCCATGCGCGACGCCCTCGCGGCGAGCGGCACCCAGATGGTCACCGTCGCCCTGCGGCGCGCCGACCTTTCCGGCCGGAAGGATCCCTTCGCCAACATCCTCGAGTTCATCGATCCGGCGAAATACCTCCTGCTGCCGAATACCAGCGGAGCGATGAACGCCGAGGAAGCCGTCCGCCTCGCCCGCCTCGCCGTCGCCGCCGGCTTGCCCAAGTGGGTGAAGCTGGAGATTCACCCCGACCCGCGTTATCTGCTGCCCGATCCCATCGAGACGCTGAAGGCCGCCGAGATCCTGGTGAAGGAAGGCTTCGTGGTGCTGCCTTACATCAACGCCGATCCCGTGCTCGCCAAGCGGCTCCAGGAAGCCGGCACCGCAACGGTCATGCCGCTGGGTTCACCCATCGGCTCCCATCGCGGCCTCCAGACGCGCGACCAGCTCCGGATCATCATCGAACAGGCGACCGTGCCCGTGGTGGTGGATGCCGGCATCGGCGCGCCGAGCCACGCGGCCGAGGCGATGGAACTGGGCGCGGACGCCGTGCTCGTGAATACCGCCATCGCCGTCGCCAGCGACCCGAACCGCATGGCCGTCGCCTTCCAGCAGGCCGTCGAGGCCGGGCGCACCGCCTTCGAACTGGGCCTCGGCGCACAGCTCACGACGGCGAGCCCAACGAGTCCGTTGACGGCGTTCTTAGGTTGAGCCCGGCGACCCAGGACTGCGTCACAGGCCACGAATGATGGCTTCGAACCAGGTTCGGACTTTCTGCTCCGAACCGAAGATGGCCACACCGCCGATGCAGACGGCCACAGTCAGCAGCGCACCTCCAATGTAAAACGGCAGTGCTTCCGGATAATGGTTTGCTCGAAAGTGCAGCCAAAAATGCCGGATCACCCAGCCGCCGAGGAATCCCATTCCACACGACGCACCCAACATCACCGCGCGTCGCCCACCTTCCCGCCGATGGAACAAGAGGTTTCCAACGAAGAACAGAGCCAGCCCTGAGGCGCAAAGGATCGCGTAGAAGGCCAGTTCTTTCAGTGAAGTCGGTATCATTCTGCATCTCCTCCTGTGGTTCTGGTAACCAGATGCTCCGTGCCAGCCAGATGAAGGATTACATGATCCGCCAATCGTCAATCTAGCTTCCGCCAGAACAGGTTGGCCACCTGCGCGGGCACGGGCGACGCGCGGAGTTCGATCACTTCCCGCGGCGTGATTCCTGGGACCGCGACGCCGGTAACGACCGGGCGGCCGTTGACCTCGGCGCTGAGTTCGTTGCCCCGCAGCTTCAGCCGGGCCCGATTCCATTCTCCTTGCTTCGCTTCGGCCGCCTTGGCCGCAGGCGTTGAGAGCAACGCGGCCAAGTCATGCCGGCGCAGGCGGATGAGTTGCGTCCAGTTGCCGGGCTGCTTCGGGTCGGTCCAGCGCCAGTCGAAGATGAATTCGCCGTCGCCGACCGGTTCGGCGGACAGCAGCGGCGGCGCGGACGCGGGGCCGCTGGTCAGGGTCCAGTCGTCGGCCTTCCAGGCCGACGGGGCGTCGGCCGCCACCTTCCAGCCGGCGAGGTCGAGGCCGTTGTAGAGCGGCCGGAAGTGTTCCTCCGGCGTCGCGATCATGCCCGGCGGCAGGGCGCCCGGGGCGGGCAGTTCCTGCACGCGCAGATTGCGGAACTCAATCGGAGAACCCTCGGACTCCAGGCAGAGGTAACCCTTGCGCGGCGACGCTTTGGTGCCGCGGGTGACCACCTTGCCGTTTACCGCGAGCGCGATGGCGCCGTCCACGCACTCGATGCGGTAGTGGTTCCATTCGGGCGACGGCTTCATGCGTTTTTCGGTCGGGAACGCGCGGTCGCCGCCGCGGCCATTGAGCGGGGTCATCTTAGCGCCGTGAATGGGAAAGATGTCGCCGTCGGACGTGAACCAGTCGCCTTCCTGGCCGTCGAGCACCTGCACCTCGACTCCACGGATGAACGGCTGGCCCTTTGCCGTGAGCGCGTCGGCCCAGACAAACACGCCCGCGTTGCCCTTGGGCCGGAGGTGACGCCATTCCAGCTCCAGCACAAAGTTCTGATACATCCGCTCCGTCCGCAGTTCGCCGATGGGGGCGCCGGTGCAGTAGATGACGCCGTTGGTGGCGGTCCAGGTGTTCGGCGCGCAGTTCACGTTCACCCAGCCGGTCAGGTCGCGGCCATTGAAGAGCGGGACGAAGGGCTCGGCCGCCAACGTGAGCCACGTGCCGGCGAGCGCGGCGAAACCGGCGAGGGACCAAGGGGAAAGTCGCATGGCCGAAGCGTGCCGGGGGGACCGATGCCCGGCAACCATCGTTGCCAAGCGAACCCTGAGACCTCGCGCCGGGCGGCTTACTTCAGGTCCTCGCCGCTCAGGCCGCCGACGGTCCAGTCGAGGTTGTAGATGAGCGTGGCGCCGTCCTTGAACGGGGCGTTCAGGCGGTCGTAGGCCGCAAACTCGCCGTGGCCGTCCACGAACAGCAGCGACATGCCGCGCGGGCCGTGGGCGGAACTCGCGGTGCCCTTCTGCACGTTGTTCCACTTGCCCCGGGCGCTGGCGAAGCACGGCGCGATGGCCTTCTTCGACGGCGACTTCACCTCGCCCACCTTGCGCACCCGCAGCGCCGCCCCGTCGTCGGTGTGGTAAAACTGGTTGTAGTAGTAATACGAGCAGGGGAAGAGGAGCTGGTTCGTGGGGATCGACTTCGTGGCGATGGCCCACTCGATGTTGAAGGCGCGGCCCTGTTCGGCCGGACAGCGGTAAAAGCCGCGGGCGTTGGTGCTGATGTAGGGATCGAGCAGCCTGAGCAGGTCCACGAATCCCATCTGCGGCCAGTCGCGGCCGGAGTAGGGGAACTGGTCGCGGTTGTCGCCGGTGTAGAGCGTGTAGGTGATGCCGAGCTGGCGCAGGTTCGACGTGCAGCGGGCGAGGTGCGCCTTGGCCTTCGCCTTGGCCAACGCCGGCAACAGCATCCCCGCCAGGATCGCGATGATGGCGAAGACCACCAGCAGCTCGATGAGCGTGAAGGCGGCCCGGAGGCGCGCGGTAAGGTAAAGGACGGATGCGGGCGGGTCGAAACGCATGGTGGGAAGCAGAACGGTTGGGCGTGGCGAAGTCGAGTTCGGGGAACTGCAATCGCCCTGCTTCCTCCCGGCCCGTAGGCTTCCGGGCACGGTTCTAGCCGGGTCTGCAAGTTATGCGCTGGCCGGCAGGATGCCGGCGCTCCCAGGATTGGCCGAAGATGAAGGCGTCACGAAACCCCGCACCTGCGTTGACTCCGAGCTTCCCTTTACCGTCGAAGGAAACGGGACGCGTCGTCACCGGCGTCGTTTCGCTGGAACCGCATCTCGGCTGGCACTCGCGGGGGTATCTGCCGCACTGGGACCATCCCGGGATGGTCCAATCGCTCAGCTTCCGGCTCGCCGATGCGCTGCCGCAGGCGGCTCTCGTCCGGTGGCGGGATGAACTGGACCTCTTCCGCCCCGCTTGGAGCGCCGGCATCCTGCCGGCTCGCGTGTCCCGGGGCGTTGGCGCCTCGCCGACAGCTTCAGTGGCGGGCCGGCAGGATGCTGGCGATCCCAGGCAAAGGGTCGGTGCTGCCGGTGAGCAGCAACGCCAGACGGAACTGCGCCGCCGGGTTGAGGAATATCTCGATGCCGGACACGGTGAATGCTGGCTGCGGCGGCCGGCGGTGGCGACGCTCGTCGAAGACGCGTTGCGTCATTTCGATGGGGAACGCTACCGGTTGCTCGCCTGGTGCGTGATGCCCAATCACGTCCATGCGCTGATTGAGACGCGCGATGGGTTCCCTTTGGCCGACGTGCTCCACTCGTGGAAATCCTTCACGAGCAAGAAAGCGAACCGCCTGCTCGGGCGCACCGGCGAGTTCTGGCAGCGCGAGTATCTGGACCGCTACGTGCGCGATGCCGGGCACTACGCGGCGGTCATCGCCTACATCGAGGAAAACCCCGTCAAAGCTGGGCTGGCCAAGCTGAAGACAGACTGGCCCTGGAGCAGCGCCCGCTTCCGCGCCCTTGGGAGCGCCGGCGTCCCGCCGGCCGGTTGACTTGGGCCTGGGCGTCGCCAATTACCCATGGCCGGCAGGATGCCGGCGCTCCCGGGGAAATCCGGTTGCCAACGGTCGCTCCGCCCCACCGATTCCCTGTAACCTCGCGTCATCGCCGCCTCAGGAAGCGGGTGAATGAACTCGGAACCGTCCGTCCCGAAATGTCCGCAGTGCGGCGTTGCCATCCCGGCCGACGCCCCGCAGGGACTTTGCCCTCGGTGTGTCCTGCTGGGCGCCGCCACCCCGACCGATGCCGGCAAACCGGTCCCGCGCACGGAACCGCCTTCGCCGGAGGCCCTGCGCGTGGCGTTCCCACACCTGGAGATCGTCGAGCTGATCGGGCGCGGCGGCATGGGCTTCGTATACAAGGCGCGTCAGGCGAAGCTGGATCGCCTCGTCGCGCTCAAGCTGCTGCCGCTGGAGTTGGGCGCCGATCCGCACTTCGCCGAACGCTTTCACCGCGAGGCCCGCGCGCTGGCTCGGCTGAACCATCCGGGCATCGTGGCGGTTTACGATTTTGGCGTGAGCGCCGGGTTCGGTTACCTGCTCATGGAGTTCGTGGACGGCGTGAACCTGCGCCAGGCGATGCAGGCCGGCCGGTTCACCCAGCGCGAGGCGTTGGCGCTCGTGCCGAAGATATGCGAGGCGATCCAGTTCGCGCACGAGCAAGGCGTGCTGCACCGGGACATCAAGCCCGAGAACATCCTGCTCGACACCCAGGGCCGGGTGAAGATCGCCGACTTCGGCATCGCCAAGCTGGTGGGCGAAGACGCGCCCGACCTGACGCTGACGCTCAGCGGCGCGCGCCTCGGCACGCCGACCTACATGGCGCCGGAGCAGGTGGAGCATCCCGGCACCGTGGATCATCGGGCCGACATCTACTCGCTCGGCGTGGTCTTCTACGAACTGCTCACGGGCGAACTGCCGCTGGGCCGCTTCGCCCCGCCGTCGGCCAAGGCGGACCTCGACGCCCGCGTGGACGACATCGTGATGCGCGCCCTCGCGAAGGAGCGCGAACTTCGCCAGCAGTCGGCCGGCGAAGTGAAGACGGAGGTGGAGACGGTGGCCGCGTCGCCGCGAAACGCAGTCGCTGCGGCAGCCCCGGCTGCCGGCCCTGCGCCGCGGTCCTGGTCCGTCAAGAGTTGGATTGGCTCCTGGCTGCTGGTCTTCGCGGGGGTTGTGGGTGCGCTGCTCGTTTTCGTCGCCGGCAGGACGGTCCACGACCTCGGAATGGGCCGATCCAGGACCCAGCCCGTTGAGTTGGTGGTCTTTCTCGTCGTGTCCGGGGCCGCCTTGCTGTGCTGGCGGCTGGGACGAAGGCTGCACGGCCAATCCGAGCCCGCCGTCCCCGCGGAACCAATTGTCCCCCGGCCCTTCCTCTTTGCCGACGTGGCGGCGGGCTGGAAGCCGTGGCTACTGCTAGGGCTTGGGCTGGGCGGTGTGCTGCTGTCCGTGCAAGCGGTCATTTTGCTCCTGCCCATGGTGGGAGCCATCGCGGGCCTGATGCGATCCGGTCCGCTGCCATTCCTGCTCGTGCTGCTGGCCGGCTGCGCTCTGGTTGCAGGGGCCTGGCAATGCGGCCTGCGGCGGCGGGAGCTACTGCATTCGCTCAGTCTGCACGTCCCCGAGACCGGACTGGCGCTGGACCGTTGGCTGAGCCGGGCCGTGGTGCTGCTGCTGGCGGGACTCGGCGGGGGAATGCTGATCGGCTTCGGCAGCCTATTCATGGTCGTAGCCGCACAACTGAACGGAAATCCTGGTTCGATCGGACTGCTCTTGGCCGCCGTCGTGGTGATATTTGGCTTGGTCGCCTCGTGGAACCGCCGCGACGCCAGCCCGTCGGGGTCAGAGTCAGCACCGACACCGGCCCCCGCGTGGATGCGCCGCGCCGCGTGGTGGTTCTTCGCCGCCGGAGCCGTCGCCCTGCTGCCGACGCTGGTGAGTTGGAACTCAGCCAGCTCCGTCTGGCACACGGCGAGCCTGCTTCTGTTCACGGGGTTGGCCCTGCTTTCCGCCCATCGCGGACTGCGCCGGCTCGCCCTGGTGGTCAACTGGTTCGAAGTCTTCAGCGGACTTGGTGGCTGCCTCGCGCTGCTGTGGTTCGGCCGCTACTCGTTTCCCGGTGGGATCACCATCGGCGTTCCGGGCATCACGTATCGGCCTGGGATTGGGCTGCTCTTCGGCCTGCTGCAAACCGGCGCCTTCGCCGCGGGCCTGATCGCCCTCCACCGGGCCGATGCCCGCGCGGCCTTCGGCGTGACCCGACCGGCGGGTGCCCGCCGGGTTTGGGGCATCGTTACGCTTGCCGGCGTTGGTTTCGCCCTCGTGCTGTTCAGTATCATCCAGTGGAAGGCTCAGCGCGTCACCTTCACGGACTGGACCGCCAGCCCGATGATGATGGCGGGCGCTCGCGAACGCACCGGCGCCACCCTGCACTTCACCGAGGCGTCCACCGCGGGGTCGGTCCTGTTGCTGAACATCTACTCGGAACCCGGATTCCAGCCGCACGCGGTGACCCCGCAGTTTGCCGGCGCCGCGGCCATGGTCAGCCAGGCAATGGTGCCGGACGGACTGTCGACGGACTGCCTGCTGGAGCCGCGGCGCGGCGACAACGGGGTGGGCGACGAGGGCGGACGTCTGCTCGCCGGCAGCCGTGAACTCGCAGGACCGGGGACGCTCCGGATCGGCTTCGTTTTCCCTTCCGTCGAACTGGCCGGACTCGCCCGCGATCAGGTGCAGAAGGACTGGGTCGGCCGTTCCCGGATCCTCGAAAGGCCGGAGGTGCTGGTGCTCTTCCAGTTGCAACGGTCGAAGCTGGTCGATCCGACCACCGGCCAGCCGATGGAAGAAGGGTTCCTGGGTTCATTGGCGTTCAACCATGCGAATCCAGCCAATGCAAACCCGCTGCCGGCGCCTGTGCCCTCCGCTGACGTCGAGCTCGCTGCACAACGGATCGCGCTGGCCCAAGAGCAACTGGCCACGGCGCGCCGGCGGGCTGAGGTCGGCCTGGCAACTTCGTTGGAGATGGCCAAGGCCGAACGCGATCTGGCCGTGCTCATGGCGGGCACAAACGCGGTGGAGGCCGCCCGGGCCAAGCTGAAGTATGCCACCCAGGCCGCTGAGGAAGCCCGCGCACAGCACGCCGTCGGCAGCTTGGGGTCGCTGGAACTGCACCAAGTGGTGCAGGCCCAGCGGGCGGCCGAAATCGAACTGGCCTCGGCGGAGGATGCGGAGACCAAGGCCGCACAGGGGTGGGCCCTGTATGCCCAACTCGCCCCCATCCGGCTGAATCTCGCCCGCAGGCAGTTGACGGAACTGCGCAGCCGGGCCGCACTGGGCCTGCTCGCACAGGAGGGACCGGAGATAGTGGATGCCGAACTGGAAGTCGCCGTGGCCGAAGCCGAGGTCAAGGGCGATCCGCGGGCCGCCGCTCAGGCGCGCATGGAACACGCGGGGAAAATCCTGAAGCTCACGGAAGTCATGGCCAGCGTGGGCAAGGCCACCGCGGCCGAACTGAATGCCGCGAAGCTGGCGCTGGCGGAGGCGGAAGAGGCGCTTCGCCACGTCGCTGTTCCGTCGCCAAAGCCATGATTGCCCGTGGCGAATTCACCCCGTAATGGTTTCCGCCATGGACCACCGCCAATTGGACCGTCGCAGCCTGGAACTGGCCTGGGAAATCGCCCGCCGTCTGCTGGCTAATCCCGCGTTGATCCAGGTGGCCCGCGACAATCTTTCCCCCTGGCAGGCCCGTCCCGACGTGGGAACCGCCCTGCGCCAATGTTATCTGGAATGGGCCGCGTTGTTGGACCGCCTGACCATTCCTGAGCTTGTGGACCTGCTCCAGCGTGACGACGAGGACGCCGCACGGCTCCGCCAGAACACTCCCTTCACGGGCATTCTGACCCCGGAGGAGGTCTGGCAGATCAAACGGAACTTCAAACCGGAGACCGCCCATGCGACGTGACCAACTGGAGCACATCTTCCGGGCTACACCGTGACTTCCACCGCCACCGGCACGGTTTCTGGCTTCGCCCCCACCCGCTGGACGCTGGTCCTCGAGGCCCGGGGCGATTCGCCGGCGGCGCAGGCGGCGCTCGGCGAGCTGTGCGGAAGCTACTATCAGCCGGTGTTCCGCTTCCTCCAACGCGAGGGGCGCACCGAGGATGCGGCCCGCGAGCTGACGCAGGAATTCTTCGCCCGGCTGCTGGCCCGCGATGGATTCGCCACGGCCGATCCGGCGCGCGGACGTTTCCGCTCCTTCGTGCTGGGGGCGCTGCGGCATTTCCTCGGCGATCAACGCGACCGTGACAATGCCGCGAAGCGCGGCGGCGGGGCCATCCTCGAACCGATGCCCGAACCGACCGACACGTCGCCGGGCCGCGAGCTCGCCGCGGCGACTCCGGATGACACGTGGTTCGACCGGCAGTGGGCGCTGGCCATCATGGACACCGCGTTGCGGGCGCTGGCGGCGGAACACGCGGCGGCGGGCAAGGCCGACCAGTTCGAACACCTGAAGCCGTGGCTCATGGGCGCCGCGGCCGCCCAGGCAGACGTCGCGGCCCGGCTCGGCTGGAGCGAGGGCGCACTGAAGGTCGCGGTGCATCGGCTCCGCAAACGGTTTCGCGAACTCGTGCGGGCCGAAGTCGTCCAGACAGTGCCCGCCTTTGCCGATGTGGACGCGGAGCTGCGCTACCTGGTCGAGGTGCTCGCGCGCAGCGCCTAGCCACCCCAGCGGGCCAGCTTGGCGCGCAGGCGTTCCTCGCGGACGGGTTCGCGGACGAGGCTCGGAAAGTCGCGCTGAAGTTGTTCGAACGCCGGCACGATGCCCCAGGCGGTCACGGCGAAGGCTTCGCAGGCGCGTCCCGGGGGCAGGCTCAGTTCCCGCGCCTGGCGGTCGAAGCGGGCCCGCAGCTTCTGCTTCCACGCGTCGAGATTGGCGGTCGGCTCGATGTGATGGCGGGCGACCCACGGCAGCCATTCGTTGATCTGGCTTTGGTGGCACCAGGATTCCTCGGCGATCAGGTCAAAGGCATCGTCCACGTCCACGACCAGGTCGGCGGTGTTCGCGCCGGCCATGTAGCCGTCGTAGGCGTTGAGGATCACCGGCGTCTTTACCCAGCGGGACTGGGTCTCGTCGGCCACGGGATATTCGCCGAGGAACGCGTGCGGCACGTTGATCATGTAGGCCACGCGGCGCACCGCCTCGGCGACCGTGATGTGGTCCGGATGCACGCCGGCCTGCGGATCGGTGGGCAACGGCGGGCAAATGAGGTAGTCGGGCTCGAACGCACGGATGCTCTGCCACAGCGCCGCCAGCAGGTCCGTGGTCAGCGCCCGGCAGGCTTCCTCGAAGGGTTGGCCGTTCGGCTTCCGCAACAGCTCGAACGCGTAGCCGCCGAGCTTCGCGCTGGCTTCCTGTTCGGCGAGGCGGACGCGGGCCGTCTCCTCGCGGGTGCGGAACTGGTGCCCAGAGCGGCCGTCGGTGCAGACGACGATCTTGCCCTGGAACTCCGCGCCAAGCTGGCGACGCCAGAGTTCAAAGGTGCCGGCGGCGACAAATTCGAAGTCGTCGAAGTGGGCGTGAACGTGGAGGACTTTCATGCGGCAGTGCGGCCGGCAGCTTGCGTGGATGACGCAGACGAATCCAGCGGAAGCGCAAACGCAGGCTCAGCCAACGCGACCGCGTCTTGGACTGCGGCTGC
>JBIIUN010000146.1:0-10246 GCA_044339945.1 Kapaibacterium sp. (SeqCode) | reverse complement strand
ATAACTGGCGGCGAGCGTTCACCGGCGGCTTGTAGCGACGCTCGCCGGAGGAGAGCGGTGGCGAGCCACGCGCACTCCAAGACGCTGCCGCGTCAACCGTGACAACGTTCGCAAGAACGCCGCCGTCTTTCAAACTGCGGCCCGAGTCACGCCGAGTAATCCAGATACACCGTCTTGCTGCGGGTGTAGAAGTCGAGCGCGGCCGTGCCCTGTTCGCGGAACGAGTCCGTGCTGCTCTGCTTCACGCCGCCGAACGGCGCCTGCAACGCGAGCCCGGTCGAGATCTGGTTCACCTTCACGACGCCCACTTCGATGCGCTCGGCGTATTGCATCGCCCGCTTGAAGTCGCGCGTCACCACGCTGGCGCTCAGGCCGTATTGGACGCCGTTGGCGACCGTGATGGCCTCGTCAAAGCTGTCCACCGCCAGGATCGCAACCACCGGTCCGAATACCTCTTCCTGTGCGATCTTCATCGTGGGCGTCACGTTGCCAAGGATGGCCGGCTGCATGAACCACCCGTGCGCAAACTCGCCGTCCGTCAGGCGCGCGCCGCCCCAGAGCAGTTCCGCACCTTCCGCCTGGGACTGTTTGATGGCGTCAAAGTTGCCCTGAAGTTCCGCCTCGTTGACGGCCGGGCCCATCTGCGCACCGGGCGTGAGGCCGGGGGCGACCTTCCACGCCTTGGCCGCGGCGATGAGCTTCTCCGTGAAGGCCGGCAGGACGGACCGTTCCACGATCACGCGGCTTGTCGCGGTGCAGGCCTGACCGGTGAGGCCGAATCCGGCGATGGTCACCAGCTTCGCGGCAAGGTCGAGGTCGGCGTCGGCCAGCACGATGGTCGGGTTCTTGGAACCCATCTCCAACTGGCAGCGGATCATGCGCGGCGCGACTGCTTGGTAGAGCGCGGAACCGACCGCGTGCGAGCCCGTGAAACTCAGGGCCGTCACCGCCTTGTTCGCCGCGATCTCGGCGCCGAACGCGCGGCCCTCGCCGGTCACCACGTTCAGCACGCCCGCCGGCAAGCCGGCTTCGTGCAGCACCTTCGCCACTTCCAGCGTCATCGCGGGCGCCTGCGAGGCGGGCTTGAGCACGACTGTGTTCCCACAGAGCAGCGCCGGGGCGAGCTTCCACACCGGGATGGCGATGGGGAAATTCCACGGCGTAATCAGCGCGACGACGCCCAACGGTTCGCGGCGGGTGAACATCAGGTTGCCCGGCAGATCGTGCGGAATGACCTGCCCGCCGACCGTGTAGCTGAGCCCGCCGTAGAAGCGGAAGATGTCCGCCGCGCGCTGCACCTCACCGTTCGCCTCGGTGAGCGTCTTGCCTTCCTCGCGCACGAGCAGTTCCGCCAGCTCGGCCTTGCGCGCTTCGAGCAATTGCGACGCCTTGGAAAGAATCCGGCCGCGCGCCACCGAAGTGGTGGCCGCCCACTTCGGGAACGCCGCCTGCGCCGCCGCGATGGCCGCCGCAGCGTCCTCGCGTCCGCCCGCCGCGTAGGTGGCGACCGTTTCGCGGGTGTCGGCGGGATTGGTCGTGGTGAACGTCTTGCCGCTGGCGGCGGGGACGGAGTGGCCGTTGAGGAACAGGTCGTAACGCTTCACGCCCGCGAGCATACGGCGCCCGGCTAGGCGGGGAACGCCAATTCTGCGGTGCCTTGGCGACAACTGGATTATGTTGGATGAGTCCCCGGGGCGAAACAACCGGCGGCCTTCTTGCCTCGCGCAATCGCATTGCCGGAGCCTTTCGCTCGGCGTTTGATGACGCCGACAAACGTTTGTGGCCCGCGATGCGCATCTACCTTGAAAGCACGATCCCGAGTTACCTGGTGGCCCGTCCCGCCCGCGACCTGCTCCAGGCGGCCCGCCAGCAATTGACCCGCGACTGGTGGGAATTAAAACGGGGCCAGCACGAACTGTTCTCGTCACAAGTCGTCCTGGATGAGGTGGCCGCCGGCGAGGCGACGATGGCGCGTCGTCGGCTGAAGTTGCTGCGCGACATCCCGCTGCTGGAGCTTTCCGCCGCGGCCAACCGGTTGGGCCGGGATATTCTCCTTTCCGGTTTGCTGCCGGTTTCGGCGGATGGCGACGCGGCCCACATTGCAGTGGCCACGGTCCATCGGATGGACATATTGCTGACTTGGAATTGCCGGCACATCGCCAATGTGGCACTTCAACACCGGTTGCGGCGGCTGGTAGAGGGCAAGGGCTTCAATTTGCCTGCGCTGGCCACCCCGGAGGAATTCATGGGTGATTTATGAAAGCATTGGAATCCAACGTCTGGGACATGCCCCCGGGGGATTTGGTTCTCCGGGAGGTCTGGCAGGCCAAGGACGCGCTGTCCGTGGCTCGCGGTCACGACATCGACCGCCTGTTTGCGGAGGCCCGTGGGCGGCATAAACGCTCCGGCCGCCCCGCAGTGAATCTTCAGGCGCGAAAACTTCGTGCCAAACCGGCACCGGCTTCGGCCGCATAGGTGGATACGGTTTTGCGGGTGTCGGCCGGGGACCAGCGAAAAACCGCTCAGAACAAGATGCTCTCAATGAATGTCGCCAGCGGCTCGGGTTGTCGTCGGTTCTTGCGGACGACGACCGCCAGTTCCCGGCTGAAACGCGGTTTCGTGGAAACTCGGCAGACCTTCCGGCGGTCGCCGTAGAGGGCCAGCACGCGATGCGGCACGAAACTGCAACCCAGTCCCAGCGCCACCAAGTTCACGATCACGTCAAAGCTGTCCAATTCGATGGCCGGATTGAGTTCCAACTGCTGTGCGCGGAGCCACCGTTGCAGCGACTCACCCGTGGTTCCCTGCCGGTCAATCTTCAACCAGCGCTCGCCGACGAGACGTTTGCGCAGGATTCGTAAGCTGACCGATTCCCCCGCTGAATTCAGCGGCGACTCAGGTGGGGCAATCAGGACAAACTCGTCCGCAAAGCGGTGGGTTGCGGTCAGCGTGTTGGGCAGCCGCTTCGGCGGCGCCAGCAGCCCGGCGTCGAGCGTCTTCGCGTCGAGCGCGGCAATGATCTCAGCCCCACCGAGCTGTTGAACGTGGAGCTGGACGGCGGGCATCCGCTTGCGAAAGGCGAAGAAGAAGCCCGGAAAACAGGCAAGACCAATGCTCCGATCCACGGCCACTCGTAGCGTCTGCGGGATCAAAGCGAAGTCCTGCTGGAGCTGCTGCAGGGTCGCTTCGGCCGCGGCCAAGATGGGCTTGGACTTCTCGTAAAGCAGCCGGCCGGCCGGCGTGAGGCCAACCCGGCGGGTGGTGCGCTCGAACAGGGCGACGCCCAATTGGTCTTCCACGCCGCGGATCTGCCGGGTCATGGCACTTTGGGTGAGTCCGGCCTTCCGGCCCGCCCGGGTGAAACTGCCTTCCTCCGCGACTAGGTGGAACAGGCCCAGTTCGTAGAGATCGAAGGGAACGGTGGCGAGAAAGTCGTTCATGCAGTGATGGCATCAGTGTGATTGGAGTAATGCATTTCACGCAATCACGCATCCGCCAGAAGCTCAGCCCGACGACCACTGAGTCGTCACCGAAAGAAATACACTATGGCCAATCCTGAATCCCGGCTCCCGGAGAACGTTCCCGGTGCCTTCTACGTTACCAGCGAATGCATTGACTGCGACATTTGCCGGCAAGTGGCACCCAGCATCTACCAACGCAACGCCGACATTGGCTACTCGGTCATCGTTCGCCAGCCGGAGACGGAGGCGGAACTCCGGTTGGCGGATGAGGGGTTGGAAGGATGTCCGGTCGAAGCGATTGGGATGGACGCGACTGCGCTCAGCCCGGCGTTGTCCCGACGGGCCGATTCGGCGCAGATTCCGGCGTGAAGTTCGCCCGATTCTTTCTGTCGTTCGCCGGACTGTTCCTCGTGCCGTTGCTGTGGGCCGCGCCGGCGCCGCGTGGGCAGATTCCGCCGCCAGGCATCGCCGTGCCTGAGTCAGTCCGGCAGGAACTCGCGGCGGGGGCGGCCGAATTGGGCCGGCAGGTCGCGGCGCTGCGGTCGGCGACGAATCCTTTGGCACAGGATCTATGGCCGGACGTCGCGGTGCTGCACAAGGCCGTGGATTGGGCCCTGCGTTACGACGAGTTTCACGCGACCAACCAGTTTGCCCAGGCGCGGGAGCTGTTGCGGCTGGGACAGGAGCGGGCCGCGCAACTTGCGAACGGCGCCGCGCCGTGGACGCGCCAGACGGGGCTCGTGGTGCGCGGGTTTGTGTCCCGGATCGACGATTCGGTGCAGCCCTACGGCGCGGTCGTGCCCACCAACTGGGTGGCCGGCGGGCCGGCGCTGCGCCTCGACGTGTGGCTGGCCGGTCGCGACGAGAAACGCACGGAGCTGAGGTTCCTGAACGAACGGCTGCGCGCGAAGGGCGACTTTGCGCCGACGGACACGGTGGTCGTGCATCCCTATGGTCGTTACTGCAACGCCTACAAGTTCGCCGGCGAGACGGACGTGTTTGAGGCGACCCTCCACGCGCAGCGCGCTTACGGCACTGATCCCCGACGGCGGGCGATCCGCGGCTTCTCGATGGGCGGTGGCGGGACGTGGCACCTGGCGGCGCACTTCCCGAGCTTTTGGCGGGCGGCGGCACCGGGCGCGGGCTTCGTGGACACGCCGGGTTACACCGGGATTCTGGCGAAGCCGCCCTTGCCACCGCCGTGGGAGCAAACCCTGTGGCGGCTTTACGACGTGCCGGGTTACGCCGCGAACTTCCGTCAGCTCGACGTCATCGCCTACAGCGGCGAACTCGACCGCCAGAAGCTCGCCGCCGACACGATGGCGGCGGCGATGCGACGTGAGGGCAGGGAACTGCGGCATCTGGTCGGCCCCGGCGTGGAGCACAAATACGAGCCCGCGACTAAGGCGGAACTGGCGCGGCAGTTCGACTCGCTGATGGTGTCGCCGCGGGAGGTGAATCCGCGCCGCCTTGAGTTCACGACGTTCACGGCGCGGTATCCGGATCACGGGCACATGGCTTGGTTTGCCCTGGAACAGCTTCAGCGCCATTGGGAACCCACCCGCGTGGTGGCGGAGGTGGCGGCGTCCAACCGGATCGTCATCCAGACGACCAACGTGGCGGCGTTTTGGCTGGTTGACCCACCTGGCTTGGCGACCGGGCCGGTGGTGGTTGAAATCAACGGACAGAAGGTCAGCGGGTTGGTTCGCCCGGACGAGAAGGAAGCCAGCTTCAAAACGGCCATTGAGCTGCGCGGCCGCCGTTGGCGAGTGGTGGAGAGTTTCCCGAAACTGCACAAGCGCCCGGGACTCCAGGGACCGATTGACGATGCGTTCATGGGGCGTTTCCTCGTGGTGCGGCCGACGGGCGAGGCGTGGCACCCGGCGGTGGGAGAGTGGTCCGAGGCGGCGCTGGAACAATTCCTGGCGGATTGGCGGGCGCAGTTCCGCGGCGAACCGCGCGTGAAGAACGACGTCGACGTCACGGACCAGGATATTGAGGAGAGCGACCTGATCCTCTGGGGCGATCCCGGCAGCAACCGCGTGCTGGAACGGATTCGGCGGAAGCTGCCGCTGGGTTGGAGTCGCTCGACCGTCCGGATGGGTTCGCTGGCGGCGCCGGCGGCGGCCAACGTGCCGACCTTCATCTGTCCCAATCCGCTGAACCCGGAGCGTTATGTGGTCGTGAACTCCGGCCACACCTTTGCGGCGTGGAACGGCACCAACGCCCGGCAGACGCCGTGGTTGCCAGACTGGGCGGTGTTCTCGCTCGCGGGCGACCGGCCGACGGTAAACGCGGCGGGCTTCTTCGACGAGGCGTGGCAACTCCGCTGAGCGGCTCCGGCGACCGGTGAGCGGATCACATTTCCAAAAAACTTCGCTTTGCACGCCGGCCGGCTTCCGCTACCAACTCCGCGCCCGTGCGAGATTAGCTCAGCGGTAGAGCATTCGCTTCACACGCGAGGGGTCGCAGGTTCAAACCCTGCATCTCGCACCATTTCTTCGACCCCGACCTTTCGCTTCCCGGAACCTCTTCTCCGCTTGGCCAATCCTTGATTGGGCTCCGGGTTTTGGTGGTTTGCCTCCGTGACCCTGTTGGGCCTTGGATTGGTTTCCCCTCGATTAGCGAGCCGCAGAACTGGGATATTGAAGCCGACGGATCTGGAAGCGGGCGCGATTCTGCCGCCCGCCCGCCCGCCTGGCTGGCGAACGTTGGGTAGGATTGAGCGGTGCGAGATTCGTCCACCGGGAAGCGCTCCGTTTTTCGGCGCGAATTCGGCACTTTCTCGGCCGGCTGGCCTCCGGAAGTAACCACCATTGTCCGTGCTCATCCCGCGGGCAGCCCGCTACGCTTGGGGGTGATGTCATCGTCCCGCAAAACATTCGTCGGAGAGGCTCCGTTGAAGCGGAATTTGCCGCGCTTTAGTCAGGCAAGGTTTTGCCGATAGAAGCCAAAACAGAATCCGATGGCCTGCGCGAAGCATCCCGCCCCCCTGTGCTCCCCCGCCGAACCGGTGGTTTGGCGTTCCAACCCGAAACCCAGCATGTCTTCCCTCGTTCCCCGGGGCCGCCAGTCGAAACTGGCCGTCCTTTGCACCCTTGCCCTCGCCCTGCTGGGCCGGGCCTCCATCACCCCGGTCCGCGCGGGTGCCCTCAACCTGCCGCCCACGCCGGTGATCGCCTCCGAGGGCAACGGGCAGTTGACGATCCCGGCCAGGAATGGCGGCGCCGCGGGTGGCGGCGCCATCGTGCGCTGGGTCGGCGCCGGGGTGCCGGAGCAGATTGCGGCCTTTGACCCGGCCGGCACCGGCGGATTTTCGCCGTCGGGCGGCCTGCTTCAGGGAACCGATGGCTACTGGTATGGCAGCACCGCGAACGGTGCGACGGCGACCAACGGGAGCTTCAACCTGGACGGACTCCTCTTCCGGCTGCGGGACAACGGCAGCGACCGGACGGTGGTGCACCAATTCCTGGGCTCGGCGGGCGGCCAGGGCAGCGGGCCGCAGGGCAACCTGGTGGAAGTGACGGTCGGGGGACAGGCGTGGCTGTATGGCGCGACGGTGCGCGGCGGTTCGGCGGGGGCGGGCACGCTCTACCGGGTGCGCCCGGATGGCACGGGCTTCGCCACGCTCCGGCATTTCGAGGCGGCCAGCAGTGGCTCGGGCCCGCTTGGCAGCCTTGCGGTCGGGGGTGACGGTTTCCTCTACGGCGTGACCGCGACGGGCGGTTCCGCGGGCGGCGGCACGCTGTTCCGGGTGCGGACCGACGGTTCGGATTTCACGCTGCTGCATTCGTTCGCCGCGGCCTCCGGCATTTCGCCGCTGGCGCCGGTGACGGTGCATGCGGGCGAGGTTCTGGGCAGCACCCGCCTGGGCGGCTCCGCGAATGTCGGGGTGGTCTACCGGGTGACCACAGCCGGCACCAATTTTTCGCTGATCCATCAGTTTGGCGGGGGCAACGGCGATGGCAGCAAGCCGGAGACCCCGTTGCTGCGGGCGGCAGACGGCTCGTTCTACGTCGCGACCACCGAAGGCGGCGCCAACAACCGGGGGGCCCTCTACCGTCTTGATCGGGGTCTCACCGACCTGGAGGCGGTCTGGAATTTCACCGCGACGGCCGGTTCCGTGAGCAAACCGTTCGGCGGGCTCGTTCAGGGCGCCGACGGGGCGATCTACGGTGTGGGGCAAACCGGCGGAGCCAATGGTTCCGGCGGTGTTTTCCGCTTCGCCCTGGTGCCGCCGGCCACGCCTGGCGCGTTGCTGGTGCACCGCCGCTTCAGCGCGGTTCCGGGCAACTTTGACTGGAGCGCTGCCCGGCTCGACGCGGAAGCCCGCGGCGGTCATCTCGCGGTCGTCACTTCCGCCGAGGAGCACGCCAGCCTTCTCAGCCAGATCGGCGCCCAACAGGTCAGCCTGTTCCTTGGCTATGCCGACGCGGGCCACGAGGGGGTCTGGACCTCCGTGACCGGCGAGACCGTTTCCTACGTCAACTGGGGGTCGGGCGAACCCAATGGCGGCACCGGCGAAAACTGGCCCGAACTCCTGCCTTCGGGCGAATGGAACGACCTGTCGTCGGGCTCCCCGCGCGGGTATGTGCTGGAGGACGAGCTTTGGTCCCACGTCAGTGTGGCGGCCTCATTCCCGTCCGGCGCCGGCGTCGCGTCCGCCTTCAATTTCGGCGTGAGCCGGGGGATGGGCGGTCCGGTCGCCGTGGCCCCGGTCACGCTCGGTCCCGTGACGCTGACCATCACCTACGGGCTGCTGGAACCCACGGACTACGTGTCCGGTTGGCAATTGCAGGCCGCCCTCACCGGTGCGCAGGCGGGCGACCACCTTTCGTTGCTGCCCGTGGAGGGCCTGACCATCGGGGAATCCACCGTGACCGAACGGGGCGTCACGGTCGCGACGTTCAGCCGGCCCGCCACCAACTCGCTGCACCTGCTGGTGGCGACGAATGTGCAGGCCATCACCCTTCAGCGGCTGCTCCAGTCGGTCGCCTTCAGCACGGCCAGCGAATCGCCGCATTCCGCCGCGAGGTCCATCGCCCTGCGCCTGGTCAAGGCCGGGGAGAACGATCCTTTCCTGACCGAAAACCGGACGATTGAGGTTTCGCCGCTCAATGACCTCATCGAACTGGCCACGCCGACGGATGTGAGTTTCGTGCTGAACGCCGCCTGGGACCGGCCCGCCGCGCAGGTCATTGCCCTGGACGTCGCCGACGCCGAGGCCACGCTGGACCAGCTCACGATCGTCGCGACGAGCGACCGGCCGGAACTCTTCGCGCCGGCCGATGTTCAGACTTCCTTCACCGAAGGCGTCTGGCGGGTGTCGCTGCGCCCCCTGGCCGGCCAGTTTGGGGCCGCGACGATCACGCTCGTGGCCGCCGATCCGGAAGGCGCCAACCGCGTGGTCCGATTCGCGGCCACCGTCAGTGCGCCGCCCCGGCTGGTCGCCTCGCCCACCAACGTCACGGTCGGCGCCGGTGCGCCGGTCCAACTCGCAGTCACGGTCACCGGTTCCGGTCCCTTCACCTACCAATGGCAGCGGAACGGCGCCCCGGTGGTGGGCGCGAACCAGGCGACGCTAACCTTGCCGGCCGCCGAGGTCGCCCAGGCGGGCGTCTATCGCGTCAACGTGGCCAACGACCACGGGGCCGTGGTGTCCGCGCCGGCGACCGTTTCGGTCCTGGCCCAGCCCACCCTCGTCTCGTCCCCGGTGACGCTCTACCGCGTCGCGGGGACGGCGGCGGCGTTTGAAGTGAACGCCGGCGGGGCCGCTCCCCTCGGCTATCAATGGCTGTTCAATGGCGAACCGGCGGACTTGGCGGCGCTGGGCGCGACGGCCAACGGGTCGCGGCTTGAATTCGCCGGGGTTTCGCCGAAGGCGGCTGGCGCCTACCAAGTGCTAGTGACCAACGCGGTGGGCATGGCGAGCAGCCCCGTCGCGTTCCTGGTCGTGAATCCGACCGGGCTCACCCCGGTGGCCTGGGGGGACAACTCCCGGCAGCAGGGCAATTTCGGTCCGGCCTGGACCAACGTGGTAGCGGTCGCGGCGGGCGAGGCGCATACGGTCGGTCTGCGGGCGGACGGCTCAATCGTCCAGGCGGGCCAGGCCGGTGGCCTCGGCGTGGTGCCGGAAAATGCCGCTCCTGCGGTCGCGGTCGCCGCCGGCTCCGGCCATTCGCTCGCGCTGCGGGCCGATGGAACGGTGGTGGCCTGGGGCAATGGCACGGCGCAGCAGACCCTCGTGCCGCCCGGACTTAGCAACGTAATCCAGATCGTGGCGGGCGACGGCTTCAGCGCCGCGCTCACCGCCGACGGCAAGGTGGTCACCTGGGGTTCCGGGCTGGCCGAACTGGGCCGCGGCAATCCGCCCGCCCTGCGCCGGCTGGCGGCCGGTCGACGGGCCCTGCTCGGCATTTCCCGCGCGGGTGCCGTGGTCCAGCTCGGCGGCGAGGTCACCGCGCTGTCGACACTGCCCAACTTGGGTGGAGACTCCATCCAGGACCTGGCCGTGGGCGAAGGCCATGCACTGGCGCTCACCGCGGCGGGCAACGTGGTCGCCTGGGGCGGGAATGATCACGGCGAGTCCACCGTGCCGGCCAACCTGCCGGCCGGGGCGGTGAGCCGGGTCGCCGCCGGCTGGTATCATTCGCTCGCCTTGCTCCAGGACGGAACGGTCCGCGCCTGGGGCGCCGGCGCGGTGCCGGGTGACAATCAATGGCCCGCCTTCGGGCAATCCGTGGTGCCGTCTCCGCTGGCGGCGTTCCAGGTGAGCGGCGGCAGTT
>JBIIUN010000216.1:0-8228 GCA_044339945.1 Kapaibacterium sp. (SeqCode) | reverse complement strand
CGCGGCGAGGGTCAGCTGCTTCACGTTGTTGAGGCAGAACGTCGACTGCGCGCGCCCCTTCGCCTTGCTCAGCGCCGGCAACAGCATCGAGGCCAGCAGCGCAATGATGGCGATGACGACCAGCAACTCGATCAGGGTGAACGCCCCGCCCGGACGGGGCCGGCAGTTCTGCGATGAAATTGAACTCAACGTCGCCAGTCACGCGTGGTCACAAGGCAGGACCGGGTCCGCGAAGTGAAGGTTTCGCAACACTTCTAAGGGGACGATGACCCGACGCGGGCGCCGGACGCGGGTGCCGATTGCCCGTCTACGCTGGGCTGGCCGGCGCCGACGCGGCCGGCGGCGGGAGAACTTCGCGGACCAGTTCGAGGAAGGGCCCGATGCTGAAGGGCTTCGCGATGGTCCGGGTCGCCCCCGAGCGTTCGGCCAGATACAGGTAGCTGTCCGGGCCGATGCGTCCGCCCGCGGACATGGCCAGGATCGGGAGTTCCGGCCGGGTGCGACGCAGTTGCAGGATCAGTTCGATGCCCTCCATGTCGGGCATGATGATGTCGGTCACGATCGCCTGCACCGACGTCTCGGCCAGCCGGGCGAGGGCCTGGCGACCGTTGCCCGCCTCCTGCACGTCGTAACCGGCGCGCATCAGCGCCCGGCGCAGCATGGAGCGGAGTTGCTCGTCGTCATCGATCAGCAGGATGGAATGGGAGGTCATCAGACGGAGGTTGAAAGGTGGCGGGCGACGGCGTCGCTCAGTTCCTGGAGGGTGGCCGGCTTCCGCAGGACTTCCCGGACGCCGGCGCCCAGCGCGGCCAACCGGAGGTCCTCGGTGATGAAGCCGGAGGTCAGGATCACCGGGAGACCGGGCTTCAGCCGCAGGATTGCGCGGGTCAGTTCCACGCCGTTCAGGCCGGGCATGTTCAAATCGGTGAGCAGCAGCGCGAAGTCGGCGGGGGCCGCCTTGAACCGGGCCAAGGTTTCGCCGGAATCGGTAAAGGCCACCACCCGGTAGCCCAGCCGTTCGAGTTCGCGCCGGTTGGTCCGGAGCATTTCGGGCTGATCATCGACCAGCAGCACTTGTTCGCCGTGCCCCATCCGCAGCGAGACCTCCTGGGTTTGGCCGTCCGGCCCGGCCTCCGCCGCAGCGGCGGGCAGGAACAGATCGAAGGTGGTTCCCACCCCGACCGCGCTCTGCACGGCGATCGCCCCGCCATGGGACCGGACGATGCCATGCACCACGGAGAGGCCGAGGCCCGTGCCCTTGCCCACTTCCTTGGTGGTGAAGAACGGTTCAAAGATGCGCTCCAGGACCGCCGGCGGCATGCCGTGCCCGGTGTCTTCCACCCGGATGCGCAGGTAATCGCCCGGAGACAAATCTCGACAGCCGGCGGCGAGCGTCGCGTCCACCGTCTCGGCCGACAGCTCGACGGAAATGCGGCCGGCACCTCCTTCCAGCGCGTGCCAGGCGTTGGTGCCCAAGTTGATGAGCACCTGCTGCAACTGGGTTTCGTCCGCGAGGATCGCCGGCAACCCCTCGCCCTTGAGCAACGCCAACTGAACCCCCGCCGGCAGGGTGGATCGCAGCAGCCGCACGCTTTCCTCGACGACCGGCACCGGGTCGATGCGGCGGTGTTCCGCCCGTTCCACCCGGGCAAACGTGAGGATTTGCTCGACCAGATGACCCGCGCGCCGGCTGGCGGTCAGGATCTGGTCCACGCTTTCGGCCGCGGGATGGGTGGCGTCCAAGTCCATCTGGGCGAGCTCGCAGTTCCCGATGATCGCGCCCAGCAGGTTGTTGAAATCGTGCGCAATGCCGCCGGAAAGCTGGCCGATGGCCTCCATCTTCTGGGATTGCCGCAATTGCTTCTCCAAGGTCATCCGGTCGGAGACATCCGACCAGGCGCCGATGATCTCGGTGGGATTGCCCCGAACGTCGCGCACCAGGCGTCGTTCGTCGCGGAGCCAGAAATGGGCCCCATCCTTCCGCACGAACCGGAACTCGATCACCAGGTTGTCCTGCTCCGGTCCCGGTCCGTTTGCCGCCAGGACCCGGTCGCGATCCTCGGGGTGCAGCTGCGCCCGCCACCAACCCGGCCCGAGCGCCTCGGCGGCGGTGAAACCCGTCAGTCCGAGAATGTTGTCGCTGACCCAGAAGGCGCGGAACCCGCCGGGCGTTATCCGCAGGGCATACAATACGGTCGGGCTGAGCGCGACGAACCGCCGGAGTTCTTCCTGGGCGGACTTGCGGGCGATGAACTGCCCGATCTGGGCGCCAATCACCCCCAGCATCTCCAACTGCGCGGCGTCCGGATTCGCCGACCGCGAGCTCATGAAGGCCATCACCGCGGTGACCTTGCCGCCGGCGCGGATCGGAAACGCGATGGCGGACTTGAGATTGGCCGTCCAGGCGACTTTCTGGCGCAGAAAGATCGGGTCATGGACGATGTCGGCCACGCAGACGGGCTCGCCCAACTCCCAGGTCCGGCCCGGCAGGCCCTCGCCCGGTTCCAACTGGAGGTTGCGGACCACCCTTTGCAGCTTCTCGAACCGGACGGCGTCCTCGCACCATGTTTCCACGCAGACCAGTTTCGCCAGCGCCACGTCCATCTGCCAAAGTTCGCCGAATTCCCAGTTCTCGGTCGCGCAAATGGCCCGGAGCAACTCGGAGCTGGCGGCAGCCAGGGAGTTGGCCCCGGCCAGCACCGAGGTCACCGCGTGTTCGGTATCTCGGCGCCCTTCTTCACGGCGCCGCTCAGTGATGTCGAGATTCGCGACGACCGCACCTTTTCGGGCACCGCCCAAGGGCGTAACCCGCAACTGGAACCAATGCCGGCCCAACGGTCCGTGACAGGCATACTGGAATTGAAATTCGCCCACATCCCCCGCCAGCACCGATCGGATTCCGTCGGCAGCCTGCCGGGCATCAAGGGAACCTTGCTGGGCGCTGCGATCGCAAACTTCCAGGTAGTTGGCGCCCGGGCCAACGGACGGGTAATCGCTGCCGCAGGCCTGCCGAGTGAATTGACGCCAAGCTTCGTTGACTTCGATTATCAATCCCGCCGGGTTGACCACCGCGATCCTCGCGGTCAACGAGTTGAGGATGTCCCGGACAAACCCCTCACTGGCAGCCAGCGCCTCGGCGGTCGCCTGGCGTTCGGTCACATCCCGGAAAACACCCACTATCTGGTGGCGCCCTCCGACCTCCAGCGGCGACGACGAAATGTCGGCCAGGAAGACCGATCCATCCTTTCGGCAGACGGGCGAATTGGCCGCCAGGTCGATCTCGCCGGCTGCTTGGCGACGAAAGTTGTCGAGCACCCAAGCCAAAGCTTCGGGCGGGTGAATCTGGTCCACCGACAGGACCAGCAGCTCTTCCCGGGAGTAGCCCAGCATCCGGCACATGGCGTCGTTGGCCCGGACAAATCTCCGCGTCCGGATGTCGGCCACCAGGAGCCCGTCGCGCATGCCGCTCACCAGCGCCGACAGGTTGGCCTCGGAATCCCGGAGCAACGCCTCCGCCTGCTTGACCGCGGTGATGTCCGCGATCACCACCACCACGAAGGCGGTCGGCACCCCGATGTTCCGGGGCTCGTAGCGGACGGTGAAATGGCGGAGGCCCTGCGGGGTCTGCCGCCGCAGTTCGTAGCTGACGCGCTCCCCCGCGAGGCCCCGCTCCAACCATGGTCGGACCTGTTCCTCGTAAAGCGGCCCCAGCACCTCCGCCACCCGCCGCCCGGCAAGGTCCGCGAACGGCAGTTCCATGCTCTCGGCGTAGGCGGCATTGGCAAAGGTGTAGCGGTGGTCCCGGTTGATCATCACCAGCCCCACCCGGGCGTTGTCAGTCACCAGCCGCAGTTGCTCCTCGCTTTCGCGGAGCGCCGCCGCCGCCGCCTTGACCGCCGTGATGTCCACCGCCGTCCCCAGCAAGGCCATCTCCCCGGTGACGGGGTTGCGGAAGGGAATCTTGGTCGTCTGATGGATGCGGACGCGGCCGTTGCTGTCGGTGAGCGTTTCTTCCGGGATGAACTTCGCCCGGCCGCTGGCGATCACTTCCAGGTCGTCCCGCACGAAGGCCTCGGCTTCGGCCGGGTTCCGGTGCAGATCGTGAGGTCCGAGCCCCACCAACTGTGCGGGCGACCGGCCGGCGGAATCCGCCACGGCCTGGTTGGCAAACAGGAACCGCCCCCGGGCGTCCTTGGCGAAGATGAAGTGCGGCACCAAGTCGATGACCAACCGCAGGAGCTCGTCCTTGGCCCGCAATGCGACTTCGTCCTGCCGGCGCCGGGTGAGGTCGCGGGCAAAGCAAAAATTGAACTCCTCGCCGTCGATGCAAACGTAGTTCGCATTGACCTCGATGGGAAAGAGCCGGCCGTCCTTGGTGCGGTGCCGCGTTTCGAGCGTCAGGGCGCCCTGTCGTTGGAGCTCGTCAAAATGCGCCGCCCAGACACCGGCCGGGTAGTCCGGGTCGAGGTCAAAGATCGTCAGGTTCAACAGCTCCTCGCGCGCATACCCCCGGTCCACGCACGCCGCGTCGTTCACGTAACGTAGGCTGCCGTCGCGCCGGACCCAGAAGATGCTGTCTCCGGCGCGGTCCACGCTCAACCGCATCATCAGCAACGCCTCTTCAGCCAATTTGCGCTCGGTGATGTCCTGCATGGTGCCGCGGGACCGGATGGGCTCACCCGCGGCGGAGTATTCAAATTCGCCGTGCTCCTGCACCCACTTGATCCGGCCATCCGGGAAACGCAGCCGGTGGGCCATCTCGTAGGGTCGGCCGCTGGCCTTGGCTTCCGCGTAGGTCCGGTTCACCGCGTCCACGTCGTCCGGATGAATCCGGTCACGGTAGATTTGGTAATACGGCAGGGTCCGGTCCACCGGGAGGTCGAAGAGCCGGAAGGTCTCGTCCGACCAATGGAGCCGGCCGGCGACGAGGTCCCATTCCCAGCTCCCGATCTTCGCGATGCGCTGCGCTTCCTGGAGCCGGGCTTCGCTGGCGCGCAGGGCCAGGTCCGACTGCTTGCGCGCCGTGATGTCGACGTTGATCGCGAGGATGCACGGCTGGCCCCCGACCTCGATCCGCTCGAACGACGCCTCCATGAGGATCCGCTCACCGGCCTTGGTGCGCTGGGAAATCTCCAGCCCGCGCACCGTTTCCCCCGCCTCCAGTCGCCGGATCAGCGCGGCCCGTTCGGCCGGGTCCCACCAGATGCCCAGATCGTGGGAAAACCGGCCCAACGTCTCTTCGCGGGAATACCCGAGTGACTGGACGAACGTCGCGTTGACGTCCACGTAACGCCCGTCCGGGTAGGTGGTAATGACCTCGATCAGCGGGCTGGAATGGAACGCCTTCGAGAAGCGTTCCTCGCTGGCCCGCAGGTTTTCCTCGATTCGCTGGCGCCGCCCCACGTCCGCCTCGAGCGCCGAGGTCCGGTCGGCCACCTTCTGCTCCAGCAACCGCGCATATTCGGCCAGCCGGCGCCGGGCATTCGCCGCCAGCAGGGCCAGGGCGGTCATGAGCGCGGCCAACGCCAGGAGCGCGGGCACGAACCAAGACCGTTGCTGGAGCGGCACCGGGATGACCTCGAAGTTGAAGGTGGCCACCTCGGAGCTGCGTTGACCCGCGGGGTCCTCACAGCGGACCTCCAGCCAGTGCGGCCCGATCTTGAGGGATTTCGCCGGGATGCGCAGCCGGGGTTCGGGCATGGAGGGCTGCCATTCCCCGCCGTCCAGGCGCCAGTCGCAGAGCACATCGCGCCGGCCACCGCCGGGATTGAACCGGTCCAGGACGGTGACGTTGACCGTCAGGCCGTCGCCCGCATGCACCAACCGGTCACCGGTGAGCGCCGTCCGGAGCGGCACCCGGTCGGACCGGAAACGAAAGGTGTGGTCGTCCGTGCCGACCCACAGGTTGCCGTCCTGATCCTGCACGACAGCCTGCGCGGCCTCGGGCGTGCGGAGTCCCTGCGCCCGCGGAACCGCGTCGGGCTGGTTGGGCACCCGGAAGATCTGCCCGACCCCATCCGCGAGAATCGTCCCGTCGCCGGCCAACGTCAGGTTGCCCAGGGTGGCCACCGGGAAGTTGGTCCATACCCCGTTGCGCAGCGCGACCAGGCTGCTCTCGCCTCCCGTCGCCCCGCTGAAGCCGAACCAGAGTTCGTTGCCCCGCTCGACACACGACACCACGGACCGAGCCGGCAAATTGTCAAAGGTGTCCCAGGCGGTGGATTTTCCCGGCACCCAGCGGAACAACCCTGCGTCGCCGTAAAGCCACACCGCACCGTGGCGGTCCTCGCGCACCTCCATCCGCCGGGGCCCGGTCAGGTGCAGGTCCGCGCCCAGCCGCAGGTTGCCATTGGTCCCGACCCGCACCAGCACCGCCTCCGAGCCCAACCCGCGGTCACCGGCGAACCAGACGCCATTGCTCGATCCCGCGGCAAAGGACCAAAGAGTCAGCCCGGCCAACTCCGGCACGGGGACCGGCTGCCAGCGGTTGTCCGCGTGCCGGGCTACCGCCACGCCGCCGCGGGCATCCCGGCCCAGCAGCCAGAAACTCCGGTGATTGTCACCGTGGCCGGCGACATAGGATTCCAGGCCCGTTTGTGCCGGCGTGAAGTCCGTCCGATTGGTCCCCTGCCAACGGCTCAGGCGGTTGCTGGTCCAGCCCCAGACCGAGTTGTCCCGCCGGTGGTTCACCAGCTCGTCAAACGCCGTCTCCAGCCGGCTCCACCGCCCCTTGAACAGGCGCACGGCCGGCCGACGATCCGGGCCGCCCCCCCCACGTTGGCCGGCAAACCAGACGCCGTCCTCGGCATCCACCAGGCGCGGCGGCGGCAGGTCGGCGAACTCCCGCCACTGCGCGCCGCGTCGCGTCCAGCGAACCAGGCAATCGTAACCGGCCACCCACACCGAGCCGTCGGGCGCCGCCTGGATGTCTTGGGTGTGTCCCAGGGCGGTCGGGAAGTCGGCCGAGACGACGAGCCAATTCGTGCCGGACCATTCCATGAAGGCGCTTCGGCCGCCGTTGGGGCGACCCACGGCGACGATCACCCCGTCGGGCGTCGCCACGATGCCGTGCTCATGCCCGACCTCATCGGGCAGGCGACGCCAGACTCCGTCCTGCAGCGCGAACATCTGGCGCCCGGTCGAATAGACCAACCCCGTGCCCGGGGTCTCGGCCAGGAAGCCGGAAGCCCAATTGATCGATCCGTCGGCCGGCGCCGGAAAAGCCGGCTCCCAGCGCCCGGCCTTCAGTTCGGCCAAGCCTTTCAGGGTCGCCGCAAACTGCCGGCCGCCGGAGTCGCGGAGGTAATTCACCACGTAGCCGCTCGGCAGCCCGTCCGCCTCGCGGTAAGCCCGCCATTTGCCCTCCCGGAAGGACGTCAGGCCGCCGCCCACCGCCGTGTTGGGCCAACTGTCGGAACAAAACCAGACGGTGCCGTCACCGTCCTCGATGATCCGGCGGACGTTCGGGCTGGCGAGGTTCGTTTCGGAGCCGAGCGTCCGGAAGGTCTTGCCGTCATAAATCCCGGCGCCCTTGTCGGTGCCGACCCAGATGGTCCCGGCGCGGGTCACCCGCACGCAGCGCACAAAATCACTCGGCAATCCCTGCGCCCGGCCGTGGCGCCGCCACGTGTAGCCATCGTATTCGTGCAGGCCCTCCGACGAGGCGATCCAAGCCGTCCCCCAGCGCGGACTCTTCTCGTCCCGTTCGAAGTCGAGGTTGAAGAGGTTGAGGTGGGTCAGGCCGC
The DNA here is from genome assembly GCA_044339945.1 of Kapaibacterium sp. (SeqCode). Classification (GTDB taxonomy): domain Bacteria; phylum Verrucomicrobiota; class Verrucomicrobiia; order Limisphaerales; family UBA9464; genus CAIWAH01. The sequence goes on along the minus strand of JBIIUN010000216.1, from coordinate 483 downwards.
CCGCTTCGATCAGCGAGGTTACCTTCCAAGCCTGGTCCGTCCGGTCGGTCGGCACCCGTTCCGCCGCGCCCGCCCGGGCGCTGGCAACCCACGGGCCCAGAACCACTCCCAGCCAAAGCCGGAAGAGGATGCGCCAGAAAGCTTTGCCCCGGGGTTTCGTGGGCTCATTCAAGGACGGGGCCACGGCCAATACCAACCCAAACTTGGCTTGGGCGGATCGTTCGGCACGCGACGGGCACACGGGCATTCCCAACCCGTATCGCCACAGTGCCACCCGGCCTTTAACTTCCCCCTAGCCCGCCTTGCCCCCCTTCCCCTAGCTTCCGCGCTCCGTTTTGAACCAGAAGATGAACAGCGAAGTCGCGATGGCGCGAAGGCCGGAAGGGAAAATCTGGAAGGCAGGAAAGCAGGTAAACACCTGTCTTCTTCCTGCTTTCCTGCCTTCCATATTCGCCGTCCCCCGCTTCGCGTCTTCGCGCCTTC
>JBIIUN010000215.1:0-8231 GCA_044339945.1 Kapaibacterium sp. (SeqCode) | reverse complement strand
GCCCTTTTCGTTGGCCACGCCTACTTCTTCTCGGCCCGCAGCTTTCGTTGCAGGTCTCGGATCGGCCGGTAGCCGATCAGCTTCACGCCCTGTTTTTCCAGCAGGGCCTTCAGGTCAGCGTCGTGGGTGAACAGTTCGTATTCGGCCGAGCGGATGGCCCAGCTGCCGGTGATGGCCTTGAGTTCGTCGGTCGGCTGGCCCGCGTGGATGAACAGCTCGGTGACACCGGGCTTCAGGTTGGCGAGCCGCTTCAGCCAGAACGTCTTCACGTCCGCCGGCCCGGCGTATTTCATGTCGAAGATGAAGTCGTCCGGGAACAGGATGCCCTTGGCGGCAAACTTCTCCCGCCAGCCGGTTTGGCCGGCCTGGGCGAAGGTCTCCTCGGAAGCCATGCGCACGGGCAGGTCGAATTCGACGGCGAGCTGGAGGTAGCTTTCGAGGTAGTCCGGCCGGTATTGCAGCACGCCCATGTGGGAGTCGAGGTGCGTCAGGTCCACGCCGGCCGCCAGCGCCTTGCGGATTTGGGCGCGGGATTCCACCAAAGCCTCCTGTGGGTTCGACTTGGCGTAAACCTGCGGCGTCTCGTGCCAAAGGTATCCCTCGGGATCAATCAGGCCCGGCACCTCGGCGCGCGGCGCTACCGGACCCCAGCGATACACCCGCCATTCGGAAGTCTGGCACAGGTGGATGCCGAAGTCCTTTTCCGGATTCGCCTTGGCGTAATTCGCGATCTCCAGGAACCACGGGCACGGCACCATGATGGTGGCCGAGCGCATCACGCCCTGTTCCAAGGCATCGATGGTCGCGACGTTGGCCGTGTGGCACATGCCCACGTCGTCGCCATTCACGATCAGCAAACGATCAGTGGCGGCATAACCGAGACGCTCGGCCAAGGACGGCGCGGCCAGCAACGTGGCGGGCAGAAGCAGCGCAAGGGCGGACAGGAGGGGCTTGAACATGCGGCCAACCTGACCAAGGCGGCCGGCCGTTGCAAAGCCCCGATCCGGGTCACGGTCGGGGAACTGCCTCCGTGCCGATGTCCGCCGCGATCCGCCACCCCTGCGGGGTCATCCGCCAGACCGTCAGGTAGCGCCCCTGGCGTTCCCCGCGCGGTGAGCGGGTCACGAAATCGCCCCAAGTCCAACCCAGCTCACCACTCAGCGACACTTCGGCGAAGCGCGGTGTCCACACCAGCTCGCCCGGCGGCAGCTCGCGCAGTTCCGCCATGAAGGCCGACCGGCCCACGACGTTCGGACCGGCTGGGTTCAGGCGCAGCGATTGAGCCTCGCTGAATTGCCCGAACGCGACCGCAGGCCCCTGCTCCGCCGCCAGTCGGCTGAAGTTCCGGTCCACTTCGTAAAGTTCCCGGGATCGCACCTGAGGCGGAACTATCGGCTGGCGTTTGCCCGAACCGGCGCAGCCGGCCAAGAGCAGCAGCGCCAGCAGGCTCAATATCGGTCGCAACATGGACGCAGCTTGGCGCGCCGGGAACACCGGCGGCAACTTCCCGCACGCGCTCCGGATTCAGCGGCGGAAACCAATGCCGGAGGGCTGCGGCGCTCCACCGGGCAGCTCGTGGGCGCAAGGCTGGTTGATCGGCACTTCGGGAACCGCGGCATTCGGCTGCACGAGTGCATTCTGCAGCAGCCAGGCCTCGACTTCCTCGCCGCTGACGTCGGCCAGAATCTGACCGTTGATCTCCATGCTGGGCTGTTTCATCTGCCCCGTCTTCTCGACCATTTCCTGGTAGAAGTGGGGATTGTTGATGATGTCGCGATCCTCGTAGGGGAGATCGTATTTCCGGAAGACGGCGCGCACGCCCATGCTCCAGCCGCAGGACGGCTTCATCCAGGCGACAATCGTGGGCTTCTTGGCAGTTGCATTCATGGCGGCGGGAGTCTGGCACCGCTCCGCCAAAGCTCAAAAATGAATCATGGGCTGCCGCCGTCAGGTCACCGCCAGCCAGACGGCGCCGGCCACCGCCAGCACGCCGCCCCCGACGGACCGCGGCGTGGGCCGTTCGCGGTCGAGCCACCAGGCAAACGGAATGACCGCGAGCGGCGTCAGGGCGGCAATGGCCACCACCACTCCGGTCTTCTGTTCCAGCAGTGCCCACTGGTAGCACGCTACCCCGAGCGATGGGCCGCACAGGGCATTCAGCACGACCCAAGGCCACGCCCGCCGTAGGTTCAACGGCCCGCTGCCGGCCGGTTTAGCGCTGCTTTGTCCCCTTTGCCACAGCCACCACACCAGCGTGAAGGCCACCCCGGCGAGAATGCGCTGATACGACACCGACAGGCCATCAATGGGGAAGCCGGCGTCACGGGACAGCAACTGGCCGTGCCGGCTCAGCACCGCACCCCATGCCTGACCGGCGGCGGCGATGACACCCAGCCCCAGCGCAAAGGCCCCCGGCCGCGGCAAAACTCCGGGGCGGTGCGCCGACGGCGTTCCCGGAAAAAGTGCCACGGCTACGCCCCCAAGGATCAGCAGACCGGCACCGATTTCGTTGAACCCCAGCGGCGTGCCCAGCCAGAGCCATTCCGTGACCGCCGCGATGGGCGCACCGAGGCAATGCACGAGCAGGCTCGTGAGCTGGGCGCCCAACCGGGGCAGCGCGAGGAAGATGGCCGTGTCGCAAATGCCGAAACCGATGAACCCGCTGACGACGAACCAGCCCAACGCCGGTCCGCGCAAACCGGAACCCCAGACGTGGGCATAAATCCCGAGGATCGTTGCCGCGAGGAGGATTCGCAGCAGGCTCGCCGTGGGCGGCCCGAGCAGGTTGACCGAACGCTTCGCCGCTACGGACGAGAACGCGAACAGAAGCATGGCGAGCGCGGCGGGGATCATGGGAGAACGGGGGCGCAGGCCGTCCGACCAGCCGCCAGAATCCAAATCCCGGATTCCGCGGGGGAAGCAATTGGGCTATCCTCAAAAGTCATCTCCTCACCAGATCAAACTTCTCGGTGTATCCCTTCAGGATTTCGTCATTGGAAATCCAGTATCCCTCCTTCACGAACCTCACCTTGTATCTCAGCGTCCGTTTGTGGACATCACTGAACTGGTCAAAGACGACGAAATCATTGCCGACCTCGACGACTCGATACTCCGAGACTTCCGTCCAGTCGGTGCCGGTTGTGGAGGTAACACTTCGGCCTGAATAGGTGACGACCATCTTGCCAAGAACCGTGCTTTCGAACTGGTCAACCACCTTGGCTGGCAACACGCCATCGCGTCGCCATGCAGCAACTGTTTCCTGCTTGTTGGAACGCCAGGTTCCCTGAAGCCGAGGCTCATGTTGTGCCGGCCTACAAGCAATCAGCGTGGCAATGATCAGGCACGCGAGAAGAAGCAGGGTGAGCCTCATGCTGTGCCATCCGATTACACCAACTCCCCTGACGCGGCCGTCGTCAGCCGGCGCATCTTGGCCACCGCCTGCGTCAGGCTATGCTGGCGGAACAGGGCCGTGCCCGAGACGAAGGTGTCCGCGCCGGCGCGGGCGCATTCGCAGGCGGTCTGGAGATTGATGCCGCCGTCCACCTCGATGCGGAAGTTCAGCCCAAGTTCCTTCCGCCATGCGGCGACCTGCTGGATCTTGGGGACGCATTCCTCGATGAACGGTTGGCCGCCAAAGCCGGGATTCACCGTCATCACGAGGATGAGATCGACCTGTTCCAGGTAGGGGCGAACCTCGTTCACGTTGGTTGGCGGATTCAGCGCGAGCCCGACCTTCTTGCCGAGTGACCGAATCTTCCAAAGCAGCGGCGTGACCTGCGAACCGAGTTCGACGTGAACGGTCAGGCCGTCGGCGCCCGCCTTCACGAAGCCGTCGAAGAGGATCTCAGGTTTGCCGCACATCAGGTGGACGTCGAGGAAACGCTTGAAGTGCGGACGCACGGCCCGGACGACCTCGGGGCCGAAGGAAATGTTGGGCACGAACTGGCCATCCATGATGTCCAAGTGCAACCACTCGGCGCCGGAACGCTCGGCTCGGTCCGCCTCGTGGGCGAAACGTCCGAAGTCGGCGGCGAGCAGCGAAGGGGCGATGACCATGTGCGGGCGCAGGTTGGTGAAGCGGTGACGGCCGGTCAACGGGCCGAAACAAAAACGCCGCGGGAATTCCGCGGCGTCGATGATGTTCACTCCGTTCTCAGGCGGCCGCCGGGGCCGGCGAGCCGAAGCCCGGCAGCTTCGGCGGCACCGGCTTCACAACCTCGGGCAGCGGTGTCCCCGCCTGTGCGCCGGACGGTGGATCAATCTCGCCTGGCTTCACGGGCGGCGGGGTAAAGGTTCCGGTGTTGACGATGTCCGAGACCTGCTGGCCGTCGAGGGTCTCGTAGTCGAGCAGCGCCTGGGCAATCAGGTCGAGCTTGTCGCGGTGGGTCTCAATGATCGTCTTCGCGGTGTTGTAGCCCTCGTCGATGATCCGCTTGATCTCGCCGTCGATCTGCTGGGCGGTGGATTCACTGTATTCCTTCGACCGCATCATGTCGCGGCCGAGGAAGACGAACTCATTGGCCTCGCCGTAAAGCACCATGCCGAGTTTGTCGCTCATGCCGTAGTGCATGACCATCGCCTTGGCCATGCTGGTGGCCTGCTGGATGTCGCCGGCGGCGCCGGTCGAGACATCGTTGGTGACCAACTCTTCGGCGATCCGACCGGCCATCGTCACGGCGATGAGGTCCTGGAGTTCCTTCTTCCGGCGATTGTGCAAATCATCCTTGGGCAGCCACATGGTGGAACCCAGCGACTGACCGCGCGGAATGATGGTCACCTTGTGGAGCGGATGGGTGTGTTCCAGCAGCACATTGACCAAGGCGTGGCCGGCTTCGTGCCACGCCGTGCCGCGCTTCTCGGCGTCGGTCATCGCCATGCTCCGGCGTTCGCGGCCCCAGCGCACCTTGTCGCGGGCCTCTTCGAGTTCCGCCATGCCGATGGCCTTGCGGCTGGCGCGGGCGGCAATGAGGGCGGCCTCGTTGAGCAAGTTGGCCAACTCGGCACCGGAGAAGCCTGGCGTGCCGCGGGCGATGATCGAAAGGTCCACCGAACCGTCCAGTTTCACGTTTTTCGCGTGGACCTTGAGGATCGCTTCACGGCCGCGGACGTCGGGCAAATTCACGGTGACCTGACGGTCGAACCGGCCGGGTCGCAGCAATGCGGGGTCCAGCACGTCGGGGCGGTTGGTCGCCGCGATGATGATGATGCCTTCCTGGGTATCGAAGCCATCCATCTCGACGAGCAGGGCGTTGAGCGTCTGCTCGCGCTCATCGTTGCCGCCGCCCAAACCGTGGCCGCGGGAACGACCGACGGCGTCGATTTCGTCGATGAAAATCAGGCAAGGCGTGGCCTTACGGGCCTGTTCGAACATGTCGCGGACCCGGCTGGCGCCGACCCCGACGAACATCTCCACGAAATCGGAACCGCTGATGCTGAAGAACGAGGCGTCCGCTTCGCCGGCGATGGCCTTGGCCAGCAGCGTCTTGCCGGTGCCGGGAGGCCCGACCATGAGGATGCCCTTGGGAATGCGCCCGCCCAGCTTCTGGAATTTCTTCGGGTCCTTGAGGAACTCGACGAGTTCGGAGACTTCCTCCTTGGCCTCTTCGACGCCGGCGACGTCCTTGAAGGTGGTCTTGTTCTTTTCTTTGCTGAGCAGCCGGGCCTTGGACTTGCCGAAGCTGAGCGCGCCTTTGCCGGCCGCTCGAATCTGGCGGATGAAGAAGAACCAGATCAGTGCGCCCACCAGCACGATCGGCAGGAGGCCGACCACGATGTTGAGCAGCAGGCTGTTGTTGTCGACCGACTTGAAGGCACCGCTGCGGAGCAACTGCTGCACGTCGTCCTCGACCAGAACGGTCTCCACCATGAAGGGCACGCTCACCATGTTGGTCTTGCCCGCCTCGACCGCGCGATACTTGCCGCGGATGACCCGCTGGACGGCCGACTGGGAGCTGAAGTTGATCTCGCCCGACTCCACCATGCCCGCCTCGACGAGGTCGAAAAGTTCCTTGTAAGAGATCGACTTGTAACGCGGCTGGGTGCGGTTCTGGAAGAACAGCAGCAGCGGAATCAACGCGGCGATGGCCAGCCAGACAATCCAGGTGCGGGCTTGAAATCCCGAGCCTCCCCCGGAGTTGTCCTTGCGGCTGCTATTGTCGTCTTCAGGCATATTTGCGGCGCGGTGAAGCTACCACCGGAGGGGGGCGGTGCAAGGCGCGTTTGCCCGGAATAGCGCGCGCCCACACGCGTTCAGGCCAATACCGGGAACCGGGGTCCGCTTGCTGGGATGCTTGCGCCGGTGCGGGCGTCTCCGCCACCTTTCGCGGGCATGACTCCGCCGTTCGCCCGTCCGCTCTCCGCCAACACCCGGTTGGCGGCGGTCTTTGGCGCACCGATCCGGCACTCCGCCTCGCCGGCCATGCACAATGCCGCGTTGGCCACGCTCGGGCTCGATTGGCGCTACGTGGCCTGCGAAGTCGCGCCCGAGAAACTGCGCGAAGCCCTCGAAGGCGCCCGGACACTGGGCTTCGTCGGCGTGAATCTGACCGTGCCGCACAAACTGCTCGCCGTGCCCCTCCTGGATGAGCTCGACGATTCGGCCCGCCTCTGGGGCGCGGTGAACACGGTCGTGTTCGAGTCCGTGGACAGCGCCGGCGAGTGGAAACCCGTCGGCCAATTGCCTGTCATCATCGGCCCGGTCCGGACCAAGGGCTACAATACCGATGCCGACGCGATCATCCGAGCCTTGCGGGAAGATCTCGGTATCGAACCCCGCTCCGCGCGGGTCCTCCTCCTGGGCGCCGGCGGAGCGGGCCGCGCCGCCGCCCTGCGGCTCGCCGACGAAGGCGTGGAGGAGCTTTGGCTGGTGAACCGCACCGCCGCCAAGGCGCAGGCCATCGCCGAGGAAATCGCGGGGCGGTTTCCCGCGGTGGACGTCCGCGTCGGCTATCCCGAGGCAGAGGTGGAGATCGTCCTCAATGCCACCTCGCTCGGACTGAAGCCCGACGACGGCCTGCCCTTCGACCCCACCGCCTTCGCGCTCGAACGCGCCGACGGGGTGTATGACATGATTTACCGGCCGGCCGAGACGCCGTTGCTCCGCGCCGCCCGCGCCGCGGGTTGCCGGACCGCCAACGGGTTGGGCATGCTGCTCTATCAGGGCGCCGCCGCCCTCGAACTGTGGACCGGTCACCCGGCCCCGGTCGAAGTAATGCGCTCGGCACTGCAGGCGGAAATCTACCGACACGCGTAAGCATGGATACCTTCTACGGCATTCCCTACGAGCATCTCTACGACGGGCCGTTCCGGACTCCGTTCCATTTGTGGACGATCAATTTCCTGCTGTTGGGCCTCATCGTCGGCAGCTTCCTGAACGTCGTCATCTACCGGCTGCCGCTGGACCTCAGCACCGTCACCCCGCCGTCCCACTGCCCTAAGTGCAACACCCGGATCAAGCTCCGGCACAACCTGCCGGTGTTGTCCTGGCTGCTGCTCCGCGGCCGGTGCGCCTACTGCGAGGCGGCCATCCCGCCCCGTTACGTGCTCGTCGAGGCGTTCACCGGGATGACATTCCTCGGGACTTGGCTGGCGTTTGGCCGGACGGAACCGCTGATGGCCCTCGCCCTTTGCATTCTCTTCGCCGGCTTCATCGCCGCGACCGCGATTGACCTGGAACACTACATCATTCCCGACCAGATCACCGTGGGCGGCATCTTCGCGGGTTTCGCCTTTTCCGCGCTCGCGCCGGCCTTGGTCGGCGCGACCACCGCGGTGGGCGGGATGAAATTCAGCGCCTTGGGTGCGCTGGTTGGCGGCGGGCTCGTCTATGCGGTTCTCCGCGGCGGCAAGCTGCTGTTCGGCAAGCAGCGGGTTCGCATCCCCGAAGGCACGGCCATCACCTTCTCGGAGGAGGCGATCGAACTGCCCGACGGCAAGGTTTTCTACGACGAGGTGTTCTACCGCACTTCGGACACCGTCGTGCTGGAAGCCCGCCGCCTGGAATTGACGGACCGCTGCTATTGGAACCAACCGGTCCGCCTGGCCCTGAAGCAGGACCCGCCCCTGCTCCAGATTGGCGCGGAGAAGTTCGACGCCTCGCAGGAACCGTTCATGCGGGTGGAGACCGACAAAGTCACCCTGCCCCGGGAGGCCATGGGGTTTGGCGACGTGAAGTTCATGGCCGGCATCGGCGCCTTCCTCGGCTGGCAGGCCACGATTTTCTCGCTCCTCGC
>JBIIUN010000214.1:0-8238 GCA_044339945.1 Kapaibacterium sp. (SeqCode) | reverse complement strand
GCCACCATTCTCATGACCCAGGGGCTGGCGATGTTCTTTGGCATCCTCAGCTTCTCCTACGCCACCGCGACCAACATCCGCGCGCCGATCTGGGTGATCGACCCGATGGTCCAGCAGGTCGGGGATAACCAACCGCTCCGCGACACCGATGTGGAACGGGTGCGTTCCGTGGATGGCGTGGCGTGGGCGGCGCGGCTCTACGTCGGCGGCGCCCAGGCCCGGCTCATTGGCGGCGGCGCCACCCAGCCGGTCACGCTCGTGGGACTCGACTCCACCTCGCTGGCCGGCGCGCCCTCCGAGATGATCGAGGGCGACATCCAGGATCTCCACCTCGCGCAAAGCGTCGTGGTCGATGCGCGCTTCCTCGATTTGCTGGGCCAGTTCCGCGGACAAAAGCTCGGGCTCGGCGATGCCTTCGAGATGAACGACCGGCGCGCCGTCATCGTGGGCATCGCCAATGTGGCCCAAGGCATGGGCGGCGCGACGTATGTCTTCACCACTTGGGACCGGGCCAAGGACTACGCGCCCAGTCAGCGGAAGATGCTGACGCACATCCTGGCCGCACCGGCCGAGGGCCGCACCCTCGCCGAAGCCACCCGCAACATCACCGCGGAGACGGGACTCAAGGCGGTCACCGAAGCCGAGTTCAAGCGGATGAGCGAGCAGTGGATGATCTACAACAGCCCGATCCCGTTCGTCGTGGGCTTGATCGTCGGCATCGGGTTCGTCATCGGCATCGGCGTGTCCGGCCAGACGTTCTACACCTTCGTGCTGGAGAACACCCGGCACCTCGGGGCGCTCAAGGCGATGGGCGCCAGCAACCTCAAGCTTGCCGGCATGATCCTGGCGCAGGCGGGCATCGTGGGGTTCATCGGCTTCGGCATCGGCGTCGGCGTGATGAGTGCCTTCTTCTCCGCGCTTCCGGAAGGCCGTGTGCCGCTGCTGCTGATGTGGCCCGTGCCGGTGATCGTGTTCGTGGCCATCACGCTCATCTGCGTCGTCGCCGCGTTGTTCAGCATCTGGCGCGTCGCCCGGATCGAAGCCGCCATCGTCTTTCGCGCCTGACCATGAATCCCGAATCCTCCATGCCCTCCGCCTCCGAACCCGCGGTGCTCCTGCGCGCCGTGAACAAATCGTTCCGCAACGGCGAGCAGGTCACGCCCGTGCTCAAGCAAGTCGAGTTCGCGGCCCGCGCGGGCGAAATGCTCTTCGTCACCGGGCCGTCGGGCTGCGGCAAAACCACGCTCCTCTCCGTGCTCTGCGGCACGTTGAACGCCGACTCCGGCGAAGTGCACACGCTCGGCCAGGCATTGCACCGCCTGTCGGCCGCGCAGGTCACCCGCTTTCGCGCGCAGCACATCGGATTCATCTTCCAGCAGTTCAATCTCATCCCCTCGCTCACCGCGGCGGAGAATGTCGCCGTGCCCCTGCGCATCCAGGGCGTTTCCGCGGGCAAGGCCCTGCCGCGCGCGAAGGATCTCCTCGCCCGGGTCGGCCTCCCGGAGAAGATCAACGAGCGTCCCTCGCGCCTTTCCGGCGGACAGCAGCAACGCGTCGCCATCGCCCGCGCGCTCGTGCATGAGCCTGCGTTGATCGTCTGCGACGAACCGACCTCCGCGCTCGACTCCGCAACCGGACAGCAGGTGCTCGAACTCCTGCGCAGCACCACCGGACAAACAAACCGCACCGTGATCGTGGTCACGCACGATCCCCGAGTTTATCGCCACGCCAACCGCATGGCCGAGATGGAAGACGGACGCATCCAGCGCGTGCTGGAATCGCCCCAAGCCATCGCCGCCGCGCACTCGCACCATTGATCCATGTTCATGATCCTCCGCAAAATCTCCTTCTGGGCATCGCTGATCGGCATCGCCGCCGTCATTCTGCTGGTTCGCAAGTCGACCGCCGTCGAGCCCATGCCTTCACCGCCCCATCAGCCGCCCGCCAAGGGTGTCGCGCGCGGCATCGGCGCCTCGGGCATGGTGGAAGCCCTCCACGAGAACACGGGTGTCGGCGTGCCCGTGGCCGCGCTGGTGAAGGAAGTCCGCGTGGCTGTCTGGGACAAGGTCGAGGCCGGCGCCCCGTTGCTGATTCTCGATGACCGCGAGTTGCAGGCGCAACTGCGCACCCAACAGGCGGACCTCCGCGTGCGCGAGGCGGAGTTGGCCAAAGCCCAGCGCCAGCACGCGCGCACGGATGCGTTGCTCCCCAGCAACGGCGTGTCGCGCGACGAAGCCGAGACGAGGCGGGACGATCTGGAGATTGCCCGCGCGCGGATGGAATCCGCCCGGGCAACCGCGGCGCAGACTCAGGCGTTGATCGAGCGCCTCACCGTGCGCGCGCCGATCGCCGGCACCGTGTTGCAGGTCAACCTCCGCGCCGGGGAATACGCCACGCCCGCCGCCGCCACCGCACCGCTGTTGCTCGGGTCCGTTTCCGAAGTGCAGGTGCGGGCCGAGGTGGACGAGCAGATCGCCCCGCGCGTGAAGCCGGGCAACCGCGCCCTCGGCTATCTCAAGGGCGAAAGCACCAACGGAATCCCGCTGGAGTTCGTGCGCATCGAGCCCTACGTGGTGCCCAAGCGCAATCTCACCGGCTCCAGCGCCGAGCGGGTCGATACCCGCGTGCTGCAGGTCATCTACAAGTTTCCCAACTCCGTGACTCGCCCCATCTACGTCGGGCAACAACTGGATCTGTTCATCAACGAATAGCGCCCACCATGAGACCCTCACTCCGTTGCTTCCTCGGCGTTGCCGCACTCATTCTGCTTGGCGCCGGCTGCGTCGTCGGCCCCGAACCCGCGCGACCGCCCGTGACCGCGCCCGCCGCCTGGCGATGGCAGGAGACCAACGCGCCCATCACCGTTCGCCCGGCGGAGCGCTGGTGGGAAGTGTTTGGCGATCGCACGCTCGATGAGCTGCAACTCCGCGCGCTCGGGGCGAACCAGGACTTGCGCAAGGCCATCGCCCGCGTGGAGGAAGGACGTGCCGGTTCGCGTTCCGCCAAGGCGGGCCGTTACCCTTCGGTGAACGTGACGGATTCCTTCGAGCGCCAGCGTTTGTCCGCCAACGGCCAGCAACAGGCGCAGTTCGGCAGTGTGGGAGGCGTTCAGCCGCCCCTGAACTTCGACCGCTTCCGAACGGTCCTCGAGGGCACCTACGAGTTGGATCTCTGGGGCAAGGTGAAGCGCTCCGTCCAGTCCGCCACGGCGACGGAAATGTCCTACGCCGCCGCGCGTGACGCCGTGCGCCTCAACCTCACCGGGGATCTCGCGGAGAACTACTTCAGCCTCCGCGCGCTCGATGGCGAGAGCGACATTCTCCGGCGCACCGTGGGCCTGCGCCGTCAGGCACTCGCACTCACGGAACAACGCCTGCGCGAAGGACTCGGCTTGCCCTCCGACGTGAGCCGGGCCGAGACCGAGCTGGCCAACGCGGAGTCCGACCTCAGCGACGTGCAGCGGCGGCGCGCCCTGCTGGAACATGCGCTGGCCGTGCTGTGCGGCGAAGCACCCGCCGGGTTCCGCGTCGAACCGGTGACCAGTGCATTGAACGAGCCACCCGCGGTCCCGGCCGGGCTACCTTCCGAACTCTTGCTGCGCCGGCCCGATGTCGCCGAGGCCGAGCGTCTCGCCGCGGCGCAATGCGCGGAGATCGGCGTCGCCAAGGCGGCGTTTCTCCCCGCGATCAAGCTCACCGGAACCGCCGGACTGGAAAGCGTCGAACTCTCGGACCTGTTCCAATGGTCCAGCCGCTCCTGGTCGTTCGGGCCGAGCGTCACGCTGCCGATCTTCGCCGCCGGGAAGAACCGCGCGAACCTCCGGGCCGCCGAGGCGCGCTACGAACAGAGCGTCGCCCAGTATCGCTCGAGGGTGCTCAACGCATTTCGAGAAGTGGAGGACGCCCTGGCCAACTCCCGTCTCTACGCGGAACAACTCGCCGCCCAGACCCGTTCACTCGAGGCCAGCCGGCGCACCGCGGAACATTTTGCCCTGCGCCTGGGTGGCGGGATGATTGGTTATCTCGAGGTGGTCGATGCCGAACGCTCGCGGCTGCAGGCGGAGCGGGCCGTGGTGCAGAACCTCGGCAACCGCTACGGCGCCACGGTGAAACTGCTGAAGGCGCTGGGCGGCGACTGGAACGGAAGCCAGCTCTCGCGCCGGTGACTTGGACTTGGCGGGATGGAGGTGGCGCGTGGCGAGCAAACGTCCACCGCGCGCGGGCAAACCCGGACGGGTCTTTGGGCGAAGGCGGGACCGCGGGGGCTGGGCCGCGATCTTCAGCTCTGTTGCCCGCGGTCTTGCTCGCCGCCTTGAAATGCAATGCTGCCGGATCTCCCGTCGCCTCGGCGCCACGCTGCCTCGCAGGTTCCCGGGCGCTGCGAAGGACTATCCCCGCTTGGAGCTGCGCGCGCGTCGGCACCGGGACGACCATTTGCCACACCACGCCCGAAGCCGGCTGTTGAGTTGGCACCGGCGCCGTGACTATCTTCGGGCTTTAATGAGCAAGCCTGCCTGTCCAATGTGCGAGATGACCGACGTGCTGGAGCACCCCGCGCGCTGGGAACGCGTGACCTGCGGCCACGAGTGGGACCGCGAGGCCGAATCCGACGCGCCCGTCGGTCCGCGCGTGGTCAAGGACGCCCACGGCAACGTGCTGGCCGACGGCGACTGCGTGATCCTGATCAAGGATCTCAAGCTGGGCGGCTCCTCGGTGCTCAAGGGCGGTTCGAAGTCCAAGCCCATCCGCCTCGTGGACGGCGACCACGAGATCGACTGCAAGGTGGACGGCATCGCCGTGGGCCTGAAGGCGTGCTTCGTGAAAAAGGCCTGACGTTTTCCGCCCGGCGGTTTCTGCGCCGCCGGGTTCAACTGACTCTCCCATGTCCGCCCCTGCCGAACTCGAAACCATCGCCGCCGAACTGGGCCTCAACTCCGCCCGGCGGCACCTGCTGCTGTGCGCCGATCCGGCCAAGCCCAAGTGCTGCGCCGGCGGCGACAGCCTCGCGTCTTGGGAATTCCTCAAGCGCCGGCTCAAGGAGCTCGGCCTTGTCGGCCCGCACGCCACGGTGGCGCGGACCAAGGCCAACTGCCTCCAAGTCTGCGCCCGCGGCCCCATCGCGGTGGTCTATCCCGAGGGCGTGTGGTATCACTCCTGCACGCCCGAGGTGCTCGAACGCATCATTCAGGAACATCTCATCCATGGCCGCCCCGTCACCGAATTCGCCTTCGCCCGGAACCCGCTCTGCGGAAGCGTCCCGGGACGGTGACCAACTGGACTTCTTCCGCACGCTCTGGTCGCCCATCGTGCGCGTGTTCCGGCCGGAAAAACCGACCGGCGACGCCGTGGCCGTGGACGAAATGGCACTGCCGCCCGGCACCACCTCGGTGACCTACCTGCGGCATCCGCGCGCCAAACGCTACCGCCTCGCCTTCCGTCGCGACGGCACCGCCCGTTGCACGATTCCGCGGCGGGGCACGTTGGCCGAAGCCCGGCGCTTCGTGGCGGAGAACGAAACGTGGCTCATCGAACGGCTCCAGCGCCACCTCACCGCGTCCGGCGGCCCGAAGGAACTCCGGCCCGGCGGCACCGTGTGGCTGGGCGGCAATGAAGTCCCCGTGGAACTGGTCCCGGCCGAGGAAGGTGCCCGGCCCAAGCTGCGCGTCGGCCCGATCGAGGTCGCGGTGAACTCGACTGAAGGCGACCTGCGGCCCGTGGCGGAGGCGGCGCTGCGGAAGTTCGCCGGCAAGACGCTGCCGGCGCGCGTCGCGGAACTCGCGGAACCGGCCGGCTATGCCAGCGGCGTCCGGCGCGTGAGCGTGCGCAACCAGCGGACCCGCTGGGGCAGTTGCTCGCGCCGCGGGCTAATCTCGCTCAACTGGCGGCTCGTGCAGACGCCGGACTTCGTGCGCGATTACGTGATCCTGCACGAACTCGCCCACCTCAAGCACATGAACCACTCGCCCCGCTTCTGGGCCGAAGTCGCCCGCATCTGCCCCGCCTACGAGACGGCCGAGGAATGGCTGAAAAAGAGCGGCAAGCTGGTGCTGTGAGAAACACGGTCCCGCCGCGCGGGGCTGGTTGAGCGGAGCAACGTTGCCTATGAAATGGCGCTGATGTGGCGAACCCAGTCTCCACCATTACGCAGAGCACGCAGGTCGGCTTATCGACCCAAGCTCAGCAAACCGGCCAACGGGGCGCATCGATTGCAACCGGAGCGCGATCGCTAGGTTCGCTGCAGAGTATAGTTAGGGCACATGATGCGAAACTCATCTGGGTTTTGTGTCCACCTTCGCCCATTTCCACTTCAGTTCCGCTTCCCAGCAGCCATCGCAAACATACACAAGTCGGCGAGGCCGATACCAGCTAATGGGTCGATAGCGAACCGGCCGTATATTCGGAAACAATCTACGGTGGGCTTCAATCCAATCTGTCATCGGCAACCCGATAGTTCGGGAGAGTGGTCCGACAGCGACGGTTTTCATTTTTGTCATGTGAACCTCGCAGACGTCACTACGCTGAACTCGGTCGTCAATTGTGGTGCAACCAGTCGTCAAGATTGAGAACAGCAGAGTGATGAATACTGGCCGCGACATGATGTGCCCTAACAGGTATTCGTCCGCGATCTGCGGTTGAGCACAGTCGGGAACGGGGTGGTCACACGGCGAGGGTAGGCAGAGACAACTGGCTGTCCAGCGGGCCTTGGATTTTCAACCCTGGAAACCGAGGGCCGCATCGGAAACACGCTCCGCGTCTTGGAGTGCGCGCGGCGGAGCTGCCGCTTTGGCCGGCCGCGGGGCGGGGCGGATGTTTGGCGTTAAGCTGCCGCGGGGTTGCCAAAAGCGGTGGCAAGCCACGCGCACTCCAAGACGCGAAGCGTCCGCCAGCCGCGGCTTGGAGTATTGGACGAGCTGCCCGCCGTGCGGGAGGCGAGCAACTTGGTCCTCCGCCTGGCCGAAGGTTCAAGTTGGCGGGCGGTAGCGTAGGGCTGGCACCCCGCCCTGCGTTGATGATGCTGCCCGTGGGAGTGTCGATCGGCGTCCGCGAGCCGGCCCATTTCTCATTCACGGAAGTTCCGCCCAGGCCGGAGCCGGGGCGGTGAACTCCACCAATTCCCGGCTCAGCGGATGGCGGAATTTCAGGCGCCACGAGTGCAGGCACAACGGCGGCGCGTCCAGGCGCAGCGTCTGAACTCCACCGATTTGGCCGCCGGGCAGGTAGGCCGGGTCACCGCACACGGGCAGCCCCAGATGCCAGAGATGCACCCGGATCTGGTTCGTGCGCCCGGTCAGGGGGCGGGCCTCCAGCAGGCTGGTGCCGTCGGCGAAGCGGTTTCGGACCGTGAATTCGGTCCGGGCGGCCTGGCCGGCGGCGTCGTCCACTTCGCGGGAGCCGGCGCGGCCGGGTTCGGCGCTGATCGGGGCGTCGCAGGCAAAGGCATCGGTCACCGGGTGGCCCTGCGCGCGGACCAAATAGACTTTCTCCACCTCACCGCGGGCGAACTGTGGCTGCAATTGGCCGGCGAAATGGCGGGTGCGGGCCACGAGCAGCACGCCGGTCGTGTTGGCGTCGAGCCGGTGGGCCGCGTTGGGTTTCTGCGGGTGGTAAACTTCCGCGAGGAGCCACTGGAGCGTGTTGCGGTTGAAGCGTCCGCCCGGGTGGACCGGCAGCGGCGCGGGCTTGTTGAGCACGATCAACGCCTCGTCCTCGTGCAGCAGTTGCACGCGCCCGTTCACGGCGGGTTCGGTGAGGTTCGGGAACTTGTGCCGATACCGTTCGCCGGCGCGGACGATCCGGTCGGGCGCCATCGGCTCGTCGCGGTCGTTGAGCACCAGGCCGAGTTCGCATTGGCGGGCCCATTCCGGCGCCGGGATGTGGCGGACGACGGCGGCCAACGCGTCCACCAGCGTCGCGCCGTCGCAGGCTTGGGGAACATTGACCGGGCGGTAATTGTCGTAAGGCACGCTGCCCGGCAGCGGATTGAAGGCGTTGTCCACGGCGGCTTGCCGGTGGGCCAGCGCTTCGGCGGCCTTCTCCGCGGGCGTCTGGAAGCAATACGGGCAGGTCCGGCCCGGCACGTAACGCGGGTCCTCCTGCTCGGCCTCGGTCAGCGGGCTCTGGCAGCCGAAACACACCACGGAATCCGTCTCGTGCAGCGCCGGGTCCACGCCCACACGCTGGTCGAAGACGAAGCACTCGCCGTCGTAGTGGGCGCCGCCGCATTCCTCGAAATATTTCA
>JBIIUN010000213.1:0-8262 GCA_044339945.1 Kapaibacterium sp. (SeqCode) | reverse complement strand
GGAGAGCTTGACCGCGAGTCCGAAGACTTGTGGTTCTGGCCATGCTTTGGTCATCTCTCCATAGTCCAATGAAGTCGCCTCCTGAGAAACTACCCGCGGAAGTCATTGGACGGGAACGGCGGGGGCGGGCGGGCGAATTGGCGGTGAAGTTCGACCTCGTGCTTGGCGTGACGCCGGAGGCGTGAGTTGCCGGGGGAGGAATTTATAGCCGCCTGCTCATCGTTCGTTTAGCTGTCATCGCACGTCATGCGTCTTTTGATTCTCTACATTCCGATTCTGGTCGCTCTGATACTGCCATTGCTTTTTCGCCGGCAGTATGGAGTTCGTGTGATGAGCGCGGTGATTCTCTGTGCTGTTGCCGTGCTGCATTTCACTCACCTGATGGCAGTGCATCGCTTGGTGAAGGAGGATGGTGTGCGCCATTTGGCCGTTCCAGCGGGCGGAGAGTTGCCCGGTGATTTTCGGGTCGCTGTTGATTCCATCCAGAGACACAGTCAGCAGCAAATGGGTCCATTCGCCGGACTCATTGGGGCATTGGTAGTTTTGGCATTGCGCCCCTTTCCCGCGGTTAACCATGAGACACCAAATGGCACCAAACTAGAGCGCCGTGGCGCTTCCTGAGAAACTACCCGGCCAAGCCTTCGGTATTGAAAGTAGGTGAAGTCCAGGGCGGTGGCGACGTTCTAGAGGCAGGCAAGTTCCCTGCGCTTCAGTCTGGCTCCCCTTGGGCTAAGGCATATCGCCCGCCCGGGCTCCTGTTTTCCTGATTTCCAAATTCCCCTTCGCCCCCGCTTTTCCTAGGCTGGCGCCCGTGAACTCCCGTTCGTTCCGGCTTCTGCCGCTCATCGCCTCCCTCGCGGTCTGCACCGCCCGCGCCGCCGAGGGTTACACCGACACCCCGATGCAGCCCGACGGCAAGTGGCACGTCCACGATCCCGCCCGGCCCAAGCCCAAGGTCATCACCCCCGGCGCCAATTTCAGCCACGGCGTGCCCGCGCCGTCCGACGCCATCGTGCTGTTCGACGGCAAGGACTTCTCCCACTGGATCGGCGAAAAGGGTGAGGTGAAGTGGAAGCTCGAGAACGGCTACATGGAGACCACCAAGTCCGGCCGCATCCACACCAAGGACGAGTTCGGCGACTGCCAGTTGCATCTCGAGTTCGCGACCCCCTCGCAGGTGGTCGGCAACGGCCAGGGCCGCGGCAACAACGGCGTGAACTTCTACGGCCGCTACGAAATCCAGGTGCTCGACTCCTACAAGAACGAGACCTACGCCGACGGCCAGTGCGCCGCCCTCTACGGCCAGAGCCCGCCGCTGGTGAACGCCTCCAAGGGCCCCGGCGAATGGCAGACCTACGACATCATCTTCGAGAGCCCGCGCTGGGACGCTGCCGGCAAGCTCGTCAAGAAGGCCTACTTCACCGTGCTGCACAACGGCGTGGTCGTGCATCACCGGCGCGAACTCTACGGCCACACGCCCTACCGCGCGCTCGGCAACTACGACAAGCCGCACCCGCCGAAGGGTTTCCTCGAACTCTACGAACACGGCAACCCGGTCCGTTTCCGCAACATCTGGGTCCGCCCGCTTGGCGAATACGACCAGCCGTAGGGCAAGCGGGTGGGGCAAGCTGCTGCTTCGCCCTGACCTCCGGGCAGTCAGAAGGCAGCTCGACCGTAACGCGGGTTTGTGCCGAAGGGCTGAAAGCCCGGCAGATGATAGCCCAGGGTAAAGCGAGCTTGCGAGCGACGCCCTGGGTTATGCGTTCCCATGAAGCGCCAAGCCCTGAAAGGGCGGCACAACTCTCCACATGGCCTCTACCGCCGCCATGCCGAACTAAGCAGCCAAGCCGTTCTCGTCGCCCGCCCCGACATCGGTATCCAGGAAGACTTTATCCTTGGACGCCATGCTGCTTCTGCAGTTCCTCCGCCAGGACCGCACGCTCGTCGAAACCGGGCGGCAACGTCACCGCCCCGCGCAGGGCATCCGTGACAGGCGTCCGGCCGGCGTGGCTGTCCTCCCAGTTCCGGGCCATCACGCGCAACTGCTGGGCGACCACTTCCGGCAGGGTGGTGTGCCGCGCCTTTGCCTCCTGCTCCGCCGAGCGGAGCACCTCGGCTTCCAGGCGAATGGTCAACGTCGCGCTCATGCCCGGAACCTGCCGCGCTTTTCCCCGGGCGACAAGGCTGGGGAACGGACGAAACGGCATCGCGACCGGTCCGGGGAGATTTTGAAGGTTGCGAACACGGTAAGCCGTGTTCCATTTGAGCGGGAGTTACGGAATACGCTTGCAGACTAAAGGGGGGGTATACTCCCAAATGGCATGAAGAATTCTTTTGCAAAGCTTTTGTTGTTTACGGTTGCGATCCCTCTTTGTGCGACCGTTCAGGTTTGGGCTCAAACTCTGACCCCGGGGTCGGATCCATCTTTCGTCCAATCCGTCGGCGTCCGATACCGCGCGTTCAATCAATCCTCGCAGCAGGAGGTCTATATCGGGAGCGGTTTGGGCGCTACCGCCACTCGTGCTTTTGCCAACATTACCTACCAATACGAACCGAACTCCAATCCGTTCACCATCGCCTACGACTCCGGCCTCGACCAGGTGTCCACGACCATCGGCGGCCAGACCAGTGTCTGGAGTTGGAACCCCACGACCGCAAATGCGGTCCTGATCGCGCTCCGCTCCACGGGTGCCACTGCAGGGACGCCAGCGACCGTTACCGTGTCCAACCTCAAGCTGAATGGTTCCGCCGTGTCTGGCGGTCCACTGTTCATCTCATCAACCACCGCCGCCGTCATTTCTAGTTCTTGGACACTCACCGATTTGGACTTTGCGTCCAGTTTCAGCCTGACCGGTTCTTTGGATCTGACCGCCCAAACGTCGTTCAGCACTTCTGCCGAGGGTAGCAAGGTGGAGTTCTATTTTGGAAATGTCACCGAAGTCCCCGAACCCTCGACGTGGGCGGCGGTGGCAGCGGCGTTCACGATGGTTGCCTTGCAGTGGCGCCGTCGCCAAACCCTGCGGTGCTGATCTTGAAGGAATTTGGGATGCCATGCCGCAGCCCGCAGGTGGTGTCGGTGCGCGCCGACGAGCCGGTCGCGGTCGAGACGGAGATCGGTTACGTGACGTCCGTGGACCTGTCCTACGAGATCCTGACCGACGAGCAGGCCCGGGGCGCGGTGGAATCGGTCGTGCCGATCATCGAGCTGCCGCGGAGCTTCCCGGATGCCGGTCCGGCGGACGCGCGGAACATGGTCGCCGCCAACATCGGTTCGGACCGTTATCTCGTGGGCGCGCCGGTGAAGGCGGAGCAGTTCAACCCCGACGCAGTGGCGATCACGCTGAAACGCGACGGCCAGGTGTTGCACGAAACCACGGGCAGCGCGGCCGCCGGCGGCCAATGGCGCAACCTGCGCCTGGTGCTCAACTCGCTCACCCGCCACGGCTACACGATCCCGGCCGGCAGCGTGATCCTCGGGGGCGCGCTCGGGAAGATTCAGCCGGGCGAGCAGGGGCGATACGAAGCCACCTTCGGCGAACTGGGCACAATCTCGTTCGAGCTGAAGTGAGGCGGTCTTGGCGACCGGAGGGCCACCCAGCAAAACGCCCGGCCGAAGCCGGGCGTTTTCGTTGGGCGGGATCGCGTTACTTGAGCGCCTTGATCCGGATATTCCGGAAGCCGACGGCGCCGTGGTCGCCCTGGAGCAGGATGGGGCCGGGTTGGTCCACGTTGTCGTCGAGCTGGCCGCCGGTGCCCTTCGGGCATTCGACGCCGTCGTGGGTCTTCACGCCGTTCAGGATGGCGGTGATCTTCTGCCCGACGATCGTGACCTCGGCCTCCTGCCATTGGCCGGGCTTGCGCGAGGCGAAGAGCGACACGGGCTTGAGGTTGTAGATCGCGCCGTTGCCGCCCGCGGTGGGTTTGCCGGACTTGTAGTCGTCGAAGACCTGGATCTCGTGGCGGCCGCGGAGGTAGAAGCCGGAGTTGGAATTGGGCGGCACCTGGAATTCGAAGCGCACGGTGAAGTCGCGGAACTTTTCCTCGGTCAGGATGTCGGTGCCGTGCTCGTCCTTGCCGAGCGTGTTCACCAGCATGCCGTTCTGGACGCTCCAGGAGCGTTTGCCGTCGTCCCGGCGATACTTCCAGCCGTTCATGGTCTTGCCGTCGAAGAGCAGCTTGAAGCCGTCCTTCTTCTCGGCCGCGGAGATGGTGTTCGCGGTGTCGGTGGGTTTGCCGCTGCCCTTCTCGAGGCCGAGCGCCCATTGGATGCCGCCGAGGATGTGCTGCTGGTAGAGCGCGCTGGTCCACACGTCCTCGCGGTGGCCGAGCGAGGTGTAGAACATCTTGCCGCGGCCGACGTCCTTGGACCAGGCGACCGGGAAATCGCCGGGGGCGAGCGTCTGCGGGCTCTTGTCGAGCGTGAGGAGGCCGTGAACCTTGGCCCGTTCGAACGACTTGAACTCATAGATCTCGTCGAAAACGGTGTAGATCGGCCCGAGGTGGCGCGTGGCGGGATGCGTCGGGTCCTGGTTGTAGGCATCCACCTGCACCTGGGCGCCGTGGGTCAGGAATTCGCCGCCGAGCAGTTCGATGAACGGGCGGTAGCCGTGGAACGTGTCGGAGCAGGAATGCATGCCGATCAGCGCGTGGCCGGCCTCGACCCACTTGATGAAGCCGTCCTTGTCGGGGATCGCGAGGTCGCCGGTCGTGTTGGCGAAGATGACGGCGTCCACCTCGTTGAGCTTGGCCATCGTCATTTTGGCGGCGACCTCGGCGTTGTCCTTGCCGTCGGGACCGCCCCGGACGAAGTCCACCACCGTGTAGGCGCCGCTGGTCTCGCCGAGGGTGGCGATGACGTTTTCGGCGGTGGCGATGGAGCTGTGGCGGAAGCCGGTGGTGGCGGTGACGACCAGCACCTTCTTGGGCGCGGCCTCGGCGGTGACGACGCCGGCCGCGACGAGGGCGGCGGTGAGGAGACGAAGTTTCATGATGTTGCGCTAGCTGCGTGAACGGACTGAGTGCGTCGGCAGACGGACCGGCGCGGGAACCCATTCATTGGGGCGCAGGAAAGGGCCGGGGAGCAAGCGGGGAATCGGGCGCCCGGCGTGCGGCGGTCGGCGCCGGCGGGTCTCGTTTACTTCGTCGCCGGTTTGGCCCGGGGCGGCCGTTGGCCGACGGGGCCGTAGCCTTTGGCCGCGTCGTCGAGCACCAGCACCCAGTCCTGGCCGAAGCCGCCGGTGGGCGCCTTGAACACCTTGTTGCCCGCGCGGTTGAACCGGCCGGCATTGCTGATTCCGCCGCTGGCGGGCGACCACCAGGTGGCGTTCAGCGTCTGGCCGGTCAGGCGGCCGAGGTCCACGGCGAGTTCGCCGCCCTGCGGCAGGTAGAACAGGGCGGAGCTGCCGTCGTCCGTGCGCAGGGCGGCGATGAAGTTCGTGCCGCCGGTCTTTGGCTCGAACACGAGCGCGGGGTCGGGAATCGTCCGGTCCCAAGGCCGCGACTCGGTGAGCGCGCGGAGAAACTTCAACTGCGTGGAACCCGGATAGGCGAGCGCATTGGTCCAGTGCATTTGCGCGCCGAGGAAGGGCGGCTTGACCTTGGCCGACAGCGGTTCGAGGTCCGGCGCCCAGCCCATCCAGACTTCGTTCGCGCCGTAGGTCACGCCGGCGGCGCCGCTGAACACGGACCAATACCAGTTCCGGCGGACATGGTCGGCGGTGAACCGGCCGTTCTTCACGTCGAAGCCGATGGGCATTCCTTCGTAGGCCGGCTCGGCGTTGATCACCGGCTTGGCCGGCGTGCGGGCGGCGTCGGCGAGGACGAGTTCATGCGCGCCGCCGTCGAGCTGATGGCCGCTCTGGACCGAGTTGAACGTGAGCCACGGTTCCGCGTGCAGGGTGCGCCCCGAGGCGCCCGGGCCGCGGGGATGATAGGTCATCAGCGGCGTCCGGTCGCCGGTGCCGGCCTTCAGGCCGGCGGCCAGGGCGCGCCACACCTCGACGTGGCCGTCGGGTTCGCGGTCGCCGCCGAGCATCCAGACGACGTTTGGCCGCCGCCGGAAACGCTCGCCGAGCCAACGTCCGTAGGCTTCCGCGTTGCCGGCGGTGAACAATTGGCGCGCCGCAAAGAGGGGTTGCGCGTCCTTCACCACGTAGCTGCCCCAGGTCGGCAGCAGGGCCACCTGGAAACCCATGTCGCCGGCCATCTTCACGAACCAGTCGGCCAGGTCGAACCAGGCGGGATTCGGCTGGGCCGGATCGCCGTTGAGGAACGGGAGCTGGCCTTCCCGGTTGGTCCGGGTCAGCCCGTCCATTTCCGGCACGAGGCACACTTGGATGACGCTGAAGCGCTTCGCCGCCCGGTCGTCCAGGTAGGCGCCAATCTCGGCTCGGGTTGCGTGATGGAGGAGTTCCCAGGCGGTGTCGCCGACCCAGAAAAACGGCCGGCCGTCGTTGCGGGCGAAGTGCCGTCCGTCCGGCGTGAGGACCAGATGAGGTGCTTCACGGGTGGGCATGGCGGGAATCGTGGCCGGGGCTTCGGCGGCGTGCCCGACGAGGGCAAGCAGGGAACAGGCAAACATCCACGGGCGCATGGCCCGGAACCTAAGCCCAAAGCCGCCGGCGGTTCACGGCCAAACTGTCGGCTCGCGGATTGCGTTGCGCCGCCGGGTTCGCCATAAACGCCGCCGCACCCGCCTATGTTTTTCCGGAAGCGTAATCCCGAGGAGCACCGCTATTACCTGTTGCCCGGCCAGGGCCGCAGCAACCGGCGCGTGCGCCGGCAGCAGCTCATCGCCGCCATCATCGTCGGCGTGATCGTTTCCGCCGGCATTGGCACCGCCATGTGGTTTTTCGGCCGCGTATGAGAGGCCTGATCCTCTTGGCGCTGGGCCTCGCCTGGGCCAGCTTGCAACTGCCGGCCGCCGATTGGCCGCAGTGGCGCGGACCGAACCGCGACGGCGTGGCCCCGGCCGGACAAAAATACCCGGCCCAGCTCACCGAGGAACCGCGGGTCGTCTGGCGGATTCCCGCCGGCCCCGGCCTCAGCTCGCCGGTGATTGCGGGCGGCAAGGTGCTCGCCTTCGACGCGCAGGCCGGCCAGGAGACGCTCCGTTTGCTCGATGCCGCGGATGGCCGGGAGCTGTGGCGCGCGGCCGTGGACCAGCCGTTTTCCGATTCGCAGGGCCCGACCGGTCCGCGCGGCACCCCGATGATCGATGGCGACCGGGTTTACGCCGTGTCATGCCGCGGCGAACTCCAGTGCCGCGCCCTCGCCGACGGCAAACTCGTCTGGCGCACCAGCTACGTGACCAACTGGGGCGCGACGTTCGTGGGCGAAAAGGGCGCCATCCCGGGCGCCGCCCGCCACGGCAACAACGGCGCGCCGGTCCTGCATGGCGACCTGCTGATCGCCAACGTCGGCGGCACCAACGGCGCGGGTGTGGTCGCGTTCGACAAACGCACCGGCGAACTCCGCTGGAAATCGCAGAACGACCAGGCCGCCTACGCGCCGCCCGTGGTCGCCACCGTGGCCGGCATCGAGCAGGTCATCAGCTTCACGGCGGATGGCGGGCTCGGGCTGGCGGCGCCGGACGGCCGGTTTCTCTGGCGCTTCCCCATCAAGACGGCCTTCGCCCGGCACGTGGGTGCGCCCGTGATTCTCGGCGACCGGGTGATCCTCGGTTCGCACCAGGCCGGGCTGTTCGGCCTGGCCATCACGCGCGACGGCGACCGGCAGGAAGCCCAGCCCGCGTGGTCGAGCAAGGAAGTCGCGATCAACTTCGCGAGCCCGGTCCGCGTGGGCCAGCAGCTCTACGGGCTCGGGCCGGCGAAGGACCTTTTCTGCCTCGACCTGGCGGATGGCAAGATTCGCTGGAAACAGCCCGGGTTGCCGATGGGTGCGCCGGACAAGGCGTGGGTGTCCCTGTTGGTCGTGGGCGACAAGATCCTCGCGCTGTCGGACGCCGGCGTGCTCCTGCTGTTCGCGGCCAAGCCCGACGCCTTCGAGGAATTCGGCCGCCAACAGGTCTGCGGCTCCAACTGGTGCCATCCCGCCTACGCCGACGGCCGCCTCTACCTGCGCGACGCGAAGCAGTGGACCTGCCTGGAACTGGTTGCCAGGTAGGACCGTGGCGTCGCTTCACGCACCGCGACTGAACTGCGCCGCCGACAACGCGGTGCGCACGGCGGTGACCAGGGCCCGCACCCGGACTTCCAGCGGCCAGTCGCTGGGGGCTTCCAACGTGTAGCTGACGTCGGTCCG